>JAQSXP010000225.1 GCA_029256605.1 Devosia sp.
AGAATCGAACGTCGTCCCCAGCCCCACGAAAATGGTCGCGCCGGGCGTCAGGAACTCCTCGAGCGCCAGCACCAGCCGGCGCTTGACCGCCACGCCCACCGCATGGCGCTCGTCATGGGTATGATGCGCCACGCCGGGGGAAGCGAAAGCGCCGCCGAAGCCCTTTTGCAGCAGCCCCTCGGTTTCGAGGGCGCGCAGATCGCGCCGGATCGTCTGGTAGGTAACGTCGAACCGCGCTGCCAGCTCGGCCACCGAAGCCGCGCCATTGGCCCGCACCGCTTCAAGAATGGCCTGCCGCCGCTCGCCCGCCCGGATATTGCCCCCCGCGCCCGCTTCGGCATCGGTTTGCGGATGCAGCCGGGGCGCGCGCTCGCCGCTCATTTCAGCCGCACACCCAGATAGCTGCGATCGTCGGTGAGCTGCAGGGCCGTCGTGCCCTTGGTGCTCATATAGGGGCCGATCTTGTGCAGATCCTCTGCCTCCACTTCCTCGAAGGCGGCTTCCCAGGATGCCACGCCGAACTCGGCGCCCATCTTGAAATAGCCGTCCGAGAACAGCTCGATGGTCTCGACCTCGGCCAGTGGATAGCTGCGCGTCTCGATGAAGCGCTTGGGCACGGCAAAGCCATCCAGCCCGCCATAACCCAGCACCGGCTCGGTGACATTGGAGAATTGGCCCTGGCCGTGGGAAATCCCGTGCTGGATCAGCACCAGGATTTCAGCCTCGGGCACGCTGGGCAGGTGCTGCCGGCAGGCGCTGAGGGCGCTCTGCTCAATCGCCTCCACGATTTCGGGCGCGGCGGTGACAGTGCCCGCCTGCTGGTTGCGCGTGCCCTGCCACGTCATGGCCGCGGCATGCTTGTCGCACTCCTCGAGCGAAGCGCCCCGCTGTTCGAAATAGCGCCAGGTCTCGCGCCGCAGGATTGCCGTCACATCGTCGAGGGGCTTGAGCACCTGCAGCGTATCGTGGCCGTTGATGCGAATACCGCTATCGCCAACCGCCACAACTTCCAGCCGGTCGCCAACGAGCAGCGCGGCCATCACCGTGCAGCCGCCGCGCAGCTTCCAGTCCGCTTCCACGGCCTCGAGCGCCCCATGCTGGGCATAGCCGGCATGGATCGCCTTGCCGAGATAATCAACGAAATGCTCGCCGCCCTGGAACTGCAGGTCCGGCTGGTCGGGCTGGCCTTGCGCCAGCAGAAAGATTTCGATGGCCCGTTTGACGGTGCGCGAGGCAAACTGCCCCGACAGCATTCCGCCAAAGCGGGTGCCATTGCGATCGGTTACGCCGTCGATGACGGCGTAACCTAGGTTCGGCATGATTACGAGGCTGTCTTCATTGGTCTCCGGCTGGCCAAATTTCTTGCCCAACGTAAAAGCTTCAAGCTGCCGCATGTAATCCTGCTCTAGTCGTGTTTTTCGATGTGGTGGGCCGGCTTATTCGCCGATGGCCGTCCGCCACTTGGCCAGTACGTCCTCGGCGCCGCCGAACTCGCTGAGCGGCTTGACATTGACGAGGGTCAGATCGGCCAGGTTCGGCGTGCCGGCCGGGCCTTCAACGTCGAGGCGCACCGAGCGGCGGCCGATATCCATGGCGAGCTTTTCCTGGGTCGACTTGGACATGGCCCAGTCGATAAACGCCTTGCCGCCTTCTGGGTTGGGGCTGTTCTTGACCAGCGCCACGCCATCTGGGGTCGCTGCCGTGCCATCGGTCAGGTGCACGATCGAGATCGGTGCGCCGCCCTGCACATATTCCAGCGCATTGTCTTCGAGGGTCAGGCCCATTGCGGTTTCGCCATCGGCAACAAAGCGCGGCACGGCGCCCGAAGAGTCGGCGAACACGAAGTTCTTGGCGATCTCGGCATACTTGTCCCAGCCTTCGTCACCAAAGACGGTGAGGACGGTCTGCAACTGCTGCATGGCCGAACCCGAACCATCGGCACGGGCCGTGGCGATCTGGCCGGACCATTTGGGATCGGCAAGCTCAGCCCAGGTCTTTGGCGCCGATTCGAGCGGCTGCAGGTCGGTGTTGACCGCCAGCACATAGACAACGGCAGTGTAGGGTGTCCAGGCGGGATCCTTGACGAACTGCGGATCGATCTGGTCAGCCTCGGGGGGCGTATAGGGCTCCAGCAGATCGCTGAGTTCGGTCAGCTGGCTGCCGGAGATGGACCAGATTACGTCTGCGGCAGGTGCGCCCGCTTCGGCCTGCACGCGCTTGGCGATATCGCCCGAACCGAGCTTGACCACTTCGGCCTTGAGGCCGGTTTCCTGCTCGAAGATCGGCAGCAGCGTATCGACGATCGATGACTTGTGGGCGGTATAGATCACCACCGAGCCGTCCTGGGCCAGCGCCAGCGAGGTCATGCTGGTCGAGGCGATCAGGGCCGCGGCCGACAGTGCCAGGATTGTACGTTTGCGAATGCTCATTCGAATCCTCCGGTTCGTTCTTAAACATTTTTCGGGTGAGATGATCCTGAACTACGCTGAAAGATGTTGCAATACGAAACTAGGCCGGTGTCATATGTGACAACGCAGTCCGGGAGGAGCAGGCATGAGTTATCTTGAGGTCCGCAACGCTACCAAGCAGTTCGGATCCACTTTCACGGCATTGGCCGGCGTTTCCATTGCGGTTGAACGCGGCGAGTTCTTCACTCTTCTGGGCCCGAGCGGCTGCGGCAAGACTACCCTGTTGCGCGCCATCGCCGGCTTCAATGACCTATCATCGGGCGAGATCACCCTGGACGGGGCCAATCTGCGCGTCGTGCCTCCGCATCAGCGCGATATCGGCATGGTCTTCCAGGACTATGCGGTGTTCCCTCATCTCAGCGTCTTCGACAACGTCGCTTTCGGCCTCAAGCCCCGCAAGGTGCCGGCCGCCGAGATCAAGACCCGTGTGACCACCGCGCTTGAAGCCGTACGCCTCGGCGCCATGGCGGAGCGCCTTCCCGCCGCCATGTCGGGCGGCCAGCAGCAGCGCATCGGCTTGGCGCGCGCCATGGTCATCAATCCGCGCCTCCTGCTCATGGATGAGCCCCTGTCCAATCTCGACGCCAAGCTGCGCATCGAGCTGCGCGAGGAAATTCGCGACATCCAGAAGCAGGTCGATATCGCCACCATCTATGTGACCCATGATCAGGAAGAGGCGCTCGCGATCTCGGACCGCATCTGCGTGATGAGCGCGGGCAAGATCGAGCAAATCGGCACGCCCCAGCAGATCTATGGCGATCCGCAGACCAGTTTTGTCGCCCAGTTTGTGGGCACCCTCAACATCTTCACCCCAGGCGACGCGATCAATGTGATCGTTGCGCAGCTGGGCCTGTCCAACGAAGGCGTCGCCAACTGGACCATCCGCCCGGAACGCCTCGCCCTTGGGAACGGCACCGAGCCGGCTTCGGCCCAAACCGCAACGCTGCCCGGCACCGTGACCAAATACACCTATCTCGGGCGCGAGGCTCATGTGCAGGTGGAAACCCCGGCTGGCGTTGTCATCGTTCAGCTGGCCGATCCCGGCATGGCGGCGACCAGGCAGGCGGGCGAGACGGTCTCGGTTCTGGTGCCGCGTGATGCCCTCATGGCGTTCCGCGCGGATGGCACGAGGATCCAGCAATGACCCTGCTGCAGCGCCTCAATTTCTGGTCCGTGGTGATGATTCTCACCTGGGTCCTGCTGTTTGTGCTGCTGTTCATTCCCGTGGGCTCGGTCCTGGTGTCGAGCCTTTATGATCAGTCCGGCAATCTGACCATCGCCAATTACCTCAAGTTCCTCGGGGAACCGCGCTTCCGCCAGGCCTTCGTCAACACGCTGGTGGTGGGCTTTGGCGGCCTTTTTGGCGCGCTGCTGCTCGGCTCCATCATGGCCTTTTGCGTGTCGCGGTTTGTTATTCGCGGCGGCAAGTTCGTCTCGCTCCTGGCCATTCTCGCGCTCGTCTCGCCGCCCTTTATCGGCGCTTATTCCTGGATCGTGCTGTTCGGGGCAGGGGGCGT
>JAQSXP010000226.1 GCA_029256605.1 Devosia sp.
CCCGCACGGACAGCACCGAGCCGGCCGCGGGATCGGGCACGACGCGTTCAACAGCAAGAGCACCCGTATTGGCCATGATTTCTCCTATCGGGCGGTCGAAGGGTCGAGCGCATCGCGGATGGCGTCGCCGACCAGGTTGAAAGACAGAACCACGAGCGTAATGGCCACGCCGGCGCCGATAATCGGCCAGGGCGAACCAAAGAGGCTATTGAGACCATCGCGGATGATGTTGCCCCAGCTTGGATTGGGCGCGCGCGTGCCGATGCCCAGAAAGCTCAGCGAGGCCTCGATACGGATGGCCGAGGCTACCCACAGCGTCATCAGCGCCACGATCGGAGCCATGATGTTGGGGATGATGTGGCGGATGATGATCACCGGGGTGCGCACCCCCGTGGCAATCGCCGACTCCACGAACGGCTCCTGCTTGATCGACAGCGTCTGGGCGCGGGCGACACGGGCAAAGCCGGGAATAAAGGCCACCGTGATCACCGCGATGATGTTCCAGAACCCGCCCCCGAGCACGGCGGCGATCAGGATCGCCAGCAGCAATTCGGGGAAGGCCAGCAAGAGATCGATCACACGCGAAATCAGCCGGTCGGTGATGCCCCCGAAATAGCCGGCCGTCACGCCCAGCAGGGTGCCGAACAAGGCAGCCAGCACCGGCGAGATGAAGCCGAACAGCAGCGAATTGCGCGAACCATAGATGAGGCGGCTGAGCACATCGCGGCCGAACTGGTCGGTGCCGAGCCAATTCTCGGCGCTGGGCAGCCGGTTGATTTTGAGGATCGACTGCGCCAGCGGATCATAGGGCGCGAGCCACGGCGCGAGCAGCGCAACCAGGATGAAAATGCCGATCATGATGGTGGCGAGCGTCGTTTCGATGCGCCCGAACAGCAGCTTGCCCACTTTCTGGAAGGCATTGGGCTGCGCGGGAGCGAGGCGAACGGGATCGTTGGTTGCAACAGTCATATCAGCTCACCCGCACACGAGGATCGACGACGACATAAACAAGGTCCATCAGGAGGTTGATGAGGACCACGAAAACCGCAAAGACCAGCACGCCGCCCTGAATCACCGCGTAATCGCGCTGCGCGATGGCATCGATCAAGAGGCGCCCGATACCCGGGCGGTTGAACACCAGCTCCACCGCGACCGAGCCCGAGAGCGTCGAAAGCAGGCTGAGGCCCAGCCCGGTGGTGATAGGCAGCATGGCGTTGCGCAGCCCGTGATTATAGATAACCCGCTTTTCGCGGGCGCCCTTGGCGCGGGCGGTGCGCACATAGTCCTTGCCCAGCACTTCGAGCAGGCTCGTTCGCGTCAGCCGGCCGAGAAACGCGGCCTTGACGAAGGCGAGGGTCAGCGCCGGAAGGAAGATGTGGTGCATGCGGCTGGCAAAATCGGTGCCCGCGCCATTGATCGGGAACCAGCCCAGATTGAGCGCAAAGGTGATCAGCAACAGCGCCCCGAGGAAAAAGTCCGGAATGGCGTAGCCGATCAGTGAAAACAGGCGCACGCCAGTGTCGGGGAGCTTGTTGCGATTGGTGGCGGCCAAAACGCCCATGGGAATGCCGGCGACGATGCCCATGGCCATCGCGGCAAGGGTCAGCTCGATCGTATAGGGCAGGTTCTGCGCAATCAGCGTCAGCACGGGCGTGTTGGACAGGAGCGAGCGGCCGAAATCGAGCGTCAGCACGCCGCCGAGGAAATTGAAATACTGCTGCCAGAGCGGGACATTGAGGCCCATGCGCTCCCGGAACTCAGCCAGCTGTTCGGGCAAGGCTGCGTCACCCAACGCGGCGAGCGCGGGATCACCCGGCAGGATGCGCATGGCGATAAAGACCAGGGTCAACACCAGGAACAGGGTTGGGATGGCATCGCCCAATCGAAGAAGCAGATATCTGGCCATGAGTGCACCGCCTTGGAGTGACCGGGCTCCCGTGGGGAGCCCGGATAGGGGATTGGGTTAGACTGTCTTGGTCGCGCGGTGGAACCGCCAGCGCGCATAGCCACTCTCGACCTCGTAGCCGAGGTCGACCTTGGCCGAGCGCACCGCCGTAAAGCCCAGCGTCGAGAGCCCGATCAGGGGCAGGTCACGCAGTACCTGCAGCTCGATCTGCTTGCACAGGTCTAGATAGGTCTCGTAATCCGAAGCGGTCAGCGCCTGGTTCAGGAGGTCGTCGATGCCGGGCATGGCCACGCCATAATGGCTGTAATTGCCCCCGCCCGAGCCGTCTGCCTTCACTTCCGAAGCCGAGGCCAACTGCTGGAAATAGATCTGGGTCGGGATCGGCGGATAGCTCGATGAGTGCATCGCCAGGGTGTTTTTGTCCGAGCGATTATCGGCGTGATAAGCGGTGTGATCGCCGATGATGAGGTTCATGTTGAACCCGGCCGGGCGGATCAGCTCCTGCACGATCAGCATGGTCGAGGAATAGTCCTCCCGCTGCGAGCACAGCGAGTCAAAGCTGATGCCATTGGGGAAACCGGCCTCGGCCAGCAGTGCCTTGGATTTTTCGGGGTCGTAGGGATATTGCAGCTCTGCCGGCAAATCCTCGGTCTTGAAGCCGGCGGGGAAGAAATCGGGCTGCAGGCCCGCCATGACCCCACCCATCGGCGCCAGCGCCGCGGCAACCGCCGGGCGGTCGATCGCATGCATCAACGCCTGGCGGACCAGCAAATTGTCGAAGGGCTTACGCGTCAGGTTGATGTGGAGCGTGTTGAACGAACCCGGGGTCGTCATATCGATCTTGAGCGTGGGGTCACGCTGCAGGATGGAGTCGATCCAGCCGGGCGCTCGGACCGCTTCAATAATGTCCACATTGCCTGACAGCAGCGCGAGCGTGCGTGCCGTGGTGTCAGCAATATAAACGCATTCCACATTGGCGATCTTGGCCTTGTCGCCCCAATAGCCTTCATGGCGCTTGAGGCGCGTGCCGAACTCAGGATCGAACTGCACCAACTCGTATGGCCCGGTGCCTACGGCATCGGTGGCAAAAGCCTCGCCCCCAATTTCCTCATAGGCCTTTTTGGAGACGATGGAGGTGTTGTTGTTGAAGATCGAAGTGCCCAGCAGGTTCACATCGGGCTGCTTGAGGGTGATGGCGATCTCATAGGGCCCGGTCGCGACAACGCTCTCGATATTGGAGAGGATGGTGCGGTTGGTGCCTTCCTTTATAGCCCGCTCGAACGAAAAGACGACGTCCTCCGAAGTCATCTCGCCGTAATTGCGGTGGAACTGCACCCCCTCGCGCAGCTTGAACGTCCAGGATTTGGCATCCCCTGATTGCGTCCATTCCGTTGCGAGCGTCGGCAGGTATTCCTCTGGTTTCAGCGCAAACCGCCCATCGTCGGGGCGCACGAGCTGCTCATACATCTGCTCGGTGGCCCAGTTGTCCGAACCTTGCGTGGTCAGGTTCGGGTCCGAGTGGCGGGGGCCATTGGCGGCAATGCCGATCCGCAGGGTATCGGCGTCCTGCGCGTGGCTGGCCTGCACACCAATGGCTGTCAAAGCCGTGGTGGCTGCCGCTAGTTCCAGAAAACTCCGTCTGTTCAAAGCCATGGGTTCCTCCTCCCTGGTTGAACGGCGCCGGATGGGTCCGGCGCCGGCATGGATCACGCCTTGGTGGCGCGATGCAGTCGCCACCGTGCGTAGCCGCTCTCGACCTCGTAGCCGAGCTCGAGGCGCGGATTGCGCACCATGGTGTAGGACAGTGTCGACAGACCGATCAGGGGCAGGTCTCGCAGCACCTGCAGCTCGATCTCGCGGCACAATTGCAGATAGGTGTCGTAGTCGGTGGCGCTGAGCGCCTGCTCGAGCAGTGCATCGACACCCGGGATGGCCACGCCATAGTGACTGTAATTGCCGCCGCCCGAGCCATCGGCCTTCACCTCAGCCTTGGAATAGAGCTGCTGGATGTAGATTTGGGTCGGGATTGGCGGATAGCTCGAGGCATGCATCGCCAGGGTGTTTTTGTCCGA
>JAQSXP010000227.1 GCA_029256605.1 Devosia sp.
TTCTACCCCACCCCCTGGCAGGTTGTGGCGGCGAGCTGACGGGGGAACAGGGCGGCCGGTCCGGGCGTTGGTAAACACAAGGTTAAGAGGACCCCGCCATGCCCAAGACCTTTCTGCCCGCCCTGTTCACCGCCACCTTCTTTGCTCTCGCCGGCCCCGTTGCCGCCCAATCTGGGCAAGGCTGGACCCGCTTTGAGGATCCAGCGCTCGGCTACCGTATCGAAGTCCCGCTCGATCTCTACGGCCAGGATGGCCCCGCCGATGCTTCGGGCATCCGCACCTTCACCGCGCTCGATGGCTCGGGCCAGCTCAGCATCTTCGGCGCCCCCAACACCGATGGGCTCAGCATCACCCAATTGCAGCAGGCCGTCGCCGAGAGCGGCCAGATCGACAACGTCACCTATCGGGCCAGCGGCAATAGCTGGTTCGTCCTCTCCGGCTACGACACCGATGAGAATGGCCAGCAGCTCGTGGTCTACACCAAGTTCCTGTTCAACCCCGACCGCTCCGCCTTTTCCGCCTTCGAGATCAGCTATCCCGAAGATGAGCGGCGCCGCTATCACCCCATCGTCACCCGCATCGATCGGCATGTCCCTGATCGATCATTCAGCACCCCATACGACCCAGCGCCTCGCCATCTTTACCGACTTCGACGGCACCCTCGTTGAGATCGCGTCCACCCCTGATGCCATTGAGGTTCCCCCTTCCCTGGCCGACCAGCTCCAGCGCGCCGCCCGCGAGCTCGACAGCGCCTTTGCCGTCATCACCGGCCGCGAAATCGAGGACATCGACAAGTTCCTCTCGCCGCTGCAACTGCCGGTTGCCGGCGCCCACGGCACCCAACGCCGCCGAGCTGACGGCACGATGCAAGAGATTGACTCACAACTGCTTTCCGGCGCTGAGCACATCGCTCAAGCCGTCACGCCCCTGATCATGGCGCATCCGGAATTGCTGATCGAGGCCAAGGATGGTGCCGTCGCCCTCCACTTCCGCCAGGCCCCCGAGCTTGAGGATTTGTGCCGTCAGGCGATGCAGGAAGCGGTCGACAGCAACCCCGAATTTGCGCTCATGTCGGGCAAGATGGTGTTCGAAGCGCGCCCCAAGGGCATCAGCAAGGGTACCGCCTTGCGCGCCTTCATGCAGGAAGAGCCCTTCGCCGGCCGCACCCCGATCTTCATTGGCGATGACGTCACCGACGAAGACGGCTTCATCGCCGCCCAGGAACTGGGTGGCGTCGGCATCAAGCTGGGCGAAGGCGACACCCACGCGCGCATGCGCATTTCCAATGTCGCATCGGTACATGCACTAATCCGAGGGCTGGGAGACATCGTTGCGCGCGAGCGTGACGCCCTGCCCCCACACTGAGACCAGACGAAGGGGGGCACCCGCCGCAATGAGTCGATTAATTGTAGTTTCCAACCGGACCCCGGGCAAAACAGTCGCCGCAGGCGGCTTGGCCGTGGCCTTGCGCAAGACCTTGTCCGAGCGCGAAGGCTTTTGGTTCGGCTGGTCGGGCAAGCTGACCGACTCCCCTTCCGTCCAAGCGCGCTTCGAAGATGTGGAGGGCCTCTCGGTCGCCACCATCGATCTGACGCGCGACGATCATCAGGCCTACTACGCCGGCTTCTCCAACTCCATCCTCTGGCCCAGCTTCCATCTGCGGCTCGATCTCGCCCATATCGACTCCACCTGGTACGAGGGCTATCGCCGGGTCAACCAGCAATTCGCCCAAGCCTTGCTGCCCCTCCTCAAGCCCGATGACGTGATCTGGGTGCATGACTACCACCTGATCCCGCTCGCAAGCGAATTGCGCAGCCTTGGCGCGACCAACCGCATGGGCTTCTATCTCCACATCCCCTTCCCCACCGCCGATGCGCTTTATGCCATCCCCCATCATCTCGATCTGATGCGCGACGTCTCGCGCTATGATCTCGTCGGCATGCAGGCCAATCGCGACGTGGCCGCCTTCACCGAGGCGGTGGAGAACATGACCCACACCAATCTGGCCGGCGATCCGCTGCAGCTCTTCGACTTCGCCCGTACCGAGGTCGCGGCCTTTCCCATAGGCTCGGACCCAGGTGCCTTTTCGCGCATGTCGGTGAGTTCGGCAGCCAGCAAGATGGTCAAGCGCATGGAGCGCGTCCTTGCCGGCCAGCAACTGATCCTGGGCGTGGACCGGCTCGACTATTCCAAGGGCCTGCCGCAGCGCGTTGAGGCCTATGAGAAGCTGCTCGAGAACAACAATGACCTCCGCCGGCGCGTCCACATGCTCCAGATCGCGCCTCCCTCGCGCGACACCATCAAGGAATATCAGGAAACCAGTGACGCACTCGACGCCATCTGCGGCCGCGTCATGGGCCGCTTTGCCGACCCTGATTGGGCACCCATAACCTATGTCAAGCGCGCCTATGGCCAGGCCACCTTGGCCGGCTTTTATCGCATGGCGCGGGTCGGACTGGTGACGCCGCTGCGCGACGGCATGAACCTGGTCGCCCACGAATTCATCAGCTCGCAAAATCCCGCCGACCCGGGCGTTCTGGTGCTCTCGCGCTTTGCCGGCGCCGCCGAGATTTTCGAGGATGCCATTCTCGTTAATCCCTTTGATACCGATGAAACTGCGGCAGCATTGCGCCTCGCCCTGGTGATGCCGCTCGAGGAGCGCAAGGCGCGCTGGCGAACTTTGATGGCGGCGGCCGAAAAGCACAATGTGGACGATTGGTCCAAGGGCTTTCTGCATCGCCTGTCACCCGTGGTGGCGGCACCCAGCCAGCCCGCGCGCGACATCATCTATCTCGGCTGACCGCCGCAACCACTCGGCAAACAAAAAAAGGGCGGCTCCGAGGAGCCGCCCTTGCTGTTCAGATTAGCCGTTGGCGCGACGCGCGCGCCCGGCTTCCTTCTGGGGCTTGCCCCAGCGCTGCTTGGGCTTGCCGTCAACCTTGGCACCCAGCAACTTGCCGGTTTCGCCATCGCGACGCACGCGGTTCACCTGCCCTTCGGGGCGGGTGCGCTGTGCTTCTGCAGGCGGGCGCGACTTGGCCGCGGGCTTGCCTTCATCGGCAAAGGCAGCAAAGGGACGGCGCTCAGCTGGCGAACGGCGATCCACTGGAGCCTGCTTGGGATTGCGCGACGAACGCGGGCCCGGACGATTGCCGGCAGGCTTATAGGCCGAACGCGGTGCTTCCACGACGCCCGTGTCATTGGCGAGATGCAATTCGCCCGTCACCGGCAGGGTGCGCCGGATCAGCCGCTCAACATCGCGCAGCTTGCCGCGCTCGGTGCCGTCACACAGCGTGATGGCAATGCCCGAAGCGCCATTGCGCCCGGTCCGGCCGATGCGGTGAACATAGTTCTCCGGATCATCAGGCAGCTCGTAATTGACCACATGGGTAATCCCGGGCACGTCGATGCCACGGGCGGCAATGTCGGTCGCAACGAGGATGCGCACATCGCCCGAAGCAAAGCCCTTGAGCGCCGACTGGCGGGCATTCTGGGACTTGTTGCCGTGGATGGCCGCCGCCTTGTGCCCGTCGATCTCGAGATTTTTGGCGACGCGGTCGGCACCATGCTTGGTGCGCGAAAAGATGATTACCCGCTCCATGTTCTCGGTCTCGCTGGCGAGCAGCTCGTTGAGCACGCCGCGCTTGGCCTTGGAGCCCGACAGGATCACCCGCTGGTCGATCTTGACCACGGTGGAGCCGGCGACCTGCGCATCAACGCGCACCGGATCGTTCAGCAGGCCCTTGGCGAGGTCAGCGACTTCGGGCGCCATGGTCGCCGAAAACAACATGGTCTGGCGGCGCGGCCCGATCGCCTTGGCGATGTGCTTGACCGGGGCGATAAAGCCCATATCGAGCATCCGGTCGGCCTCGTCCAGCACCAGCCAACGCGTTTCGTTGAGCTTGATCTTGCCGTCGTCCATCAGGTCCTTGAGGCGGCCAGGGGTGGCAACCACCACGTCGACACCCTTGGCGAGCTTTTGCACCTGGTGGTAGCGCGACACGCCACCCAGCACCAGAACGGTGGAGAGCTGCATCTTGGAGCCCGCAAACTTGCGGATATTTTCTTCGATCTGCACCGCCAACTCGCGCGTCGGCGCCAGGATCAGGGCGCGAGCGGTCAGCGGCCGCGCTTTCCCGGTCAGCGTCAGCAGGCCCGCCAGGATCGGCAGGCCGAAGGCTGCCGTCTTGCCCGAACCGGTCTGAGCGATACCAACCATGTCGCGGCCGGTCAGCAGCTTGGGGATGGCCTGCAACTGGATCTTGGTCGGCTCGGTGAAGCCGCCAGCGGTGAGGCTGTCAGTCAGGACTGCGGGGAGTCCGAGGGAAATGAAATCGTTCAATTCTCAAAAACTTTCTGCGCCGATGAAGCGCATCGGGCGCGCAGAACAATGCAGCGCGCCGGTCGCCA
>JAQSXP010000228.1 GCA_029256605.1 Devosia sp.
CAGCGGGCTCCTGCTCGGCCTGCAAACGGCCAGCACCTTCACCAACTTCGCTTATTGCTTTGCGGGCGTTCTGCTCGGCACGGCGGTCGGCGTCCTGCCCGGGCTCGGGCCCATCGCCACCATCTCGATGCTGCTGCCCTTCACCTTCGGGCTGCCGGTCGATACGGCCCTGATCATGCTTGCCGGGATCTTTTACGGCTCGCAATATGGCGGCTCGACCACGGCAATCCTGATGAATTTGCCCGGCGAAGCCTCGTCAGTCGTCACCACGCTGGACGGCCACGAAATGGCGCGGCAGGGCAAGGCGGGGCGAGCCCTGGCGGCTGCGGCGATTGGCAGCTTTTTTGCCGGCACGGTCGGCACCTTGTTCATCGTCATCGCGGCGCCGGTTCTTGCGGGCTTCGCGCTGAGCTTTGGACCCACTGAATATTTCTCGCTGATCGTGCTTGGCCTTGTCACCTCCATGGTGCTCACGTCCGGCTCCCTGCTGACCGGCTTTGGCATGGTGCTGCTGGGCATGCTGCTCGGCCTTGTGGGCACCGATGTGAATTCAGGGGCTGCGCGCTACACCTTCGGCTCGCCCGACCTACTGGATGGGCTCAATTTCGTGGTGATCGCCACCGGCATTTTCGGCCTGGGCGATGTGCTCGCCAATCTGGAAAACGAACAATCACGTGCCGCGACCATCGCCAAGGTCAGCTCGCTGTTTCCCACGCGCGACGATTGGAAACGCATGACCGCGCCGATCATCCGCGGTACCGGCATTGGCGTGGTGCTGGGGGTGCTGCCCGGCGCGGGCCTGTTGCTGTCCTCGTTTTCCGCCTATGCGCTCGAAAAAAAGCTCTCCAAGCACCCCGAGCAATTCGGGAAAGGGGCCATCGAGGGCGTCGCGGCGCCCGAAGCGGCCAACAATGCCGCCGCCCAGACCGCCTTTATTCCCATGCTGACCCTGGGCCTGCCCGGCACCGCGACCATGGCCTTGATGATCGGGGCGCTGGTGGTGCAGGGCGTGCAGCCCGGCCCCAATATCCTCAACGAACAGCCGGCGCTGTTCTGGGGCCTCGTGGTCTCGATGTGGATCGGCAATCTCTTGCTGCTGATCCTCAACCTGCCGCTGGTGGGGATGTGGGCCAAGCTGATCTCGGTGCCCTACAAATATTTGTTCCCGCTGATCTGCGTGTTCACCGCCATTGGCGTCTTCAGCATCCGCAACAATCCCGTTGATGTTTACCTCATGGCCCTGTTCGGGGTGCTGGGTTACGGGTTCCGCAAGGCGGGCGCGGAGCCGGCGCCCCTGATCCTCGCCCTGATCCTGGGGCCCATGGCGGAAGAATATCTGCGCCGGGCGCTGCTGATCTCGCATGGCGACCCGACCGTGTTCGTGCGCAGTCCGGTCAGCATCGGCACGCTGCTGATCGCCGCTGCCCTGCTGGTTTCCATCCTGCTGCCCGCCTTCGGCAAGGTGCGCCAGGAAGGTCTGCAGGAAGTCGACTGACCCATGCCAATGCCGGAACTTCACGAAGGGAAACAGCATGCTATCAATGAGTGAGGCGCGCCTGCAGGAGCAGTTCGACCGTACGGAATTGTTTGACCTGGTGCGCCGGGAACGGTTCGCGCGCGACCAGCGGCGCTTTGAGGTCATGGCCGCCTGTTTTCACCGCGATGCCTATGTGCGCACCAGCTGGTACGACGGCACGGGCGGCGACGCCTATGTGGCGGCGACCCGCAAATGGATGGGCAACACGGGCAACAGCAAGCACTGGGTGTTTCCCGCTTTTGCCCAGGTGCATGGCGACCGCGCCACGGTCGAAAGCCCGGCCATGATCTTCAATCGCGCGAGGCTCGAAGGCATCGAGGTCGATTTCAAGGTTTTCTGCCGGTTCTTTTCCCGTGCCGTGCGGCAAGAGGGGGCGTGGCAGCTGGCGAGTTTTCACGTGTTCTTTGAGCGGGACGAGATGGCTCCGGTGCTGGCCTCCGACCCGTTGCCGGTCGAGCGGGCGGTGCTCGACACCATGCGGCCTTCCTACAAGTTCCTCAGCTATATTCAGCTCAGCCGGGGCATCAAGGTGAACCAGGAGCTGCTGGGTGACGATCGCCCCGAGGAGCTCGCGAGCTTTCACGCCGGCGAGGAGCGCTGGCTGGCAGCGGGCGCCGTTTCGTAAGATGGAACGCACGCCGTCGCAGATTTGAGGAAGCATCTGGATACGCTAACTCTTGCGCCAGCCAAGCCTGGGAGAACAAGGCGGGGCGTGCAGGAGGAACAGATGAAACGACGCGAATTTATCGTCTTGGGCGGTGCCGCGGGTCTCTTGGCCACAACCGGAATTTCCCTGGCGCAGGACAACTGGCCCAGCAAGCCGGTGACGGTTATTTCGGCTTATCCGCCGGGCGGGACCAGCGACATTCTGGCTCGTCTGGTTGCCGATATCCTGACCAAGGAACTTGGCCAGCAATTCGTGCTCGAGAATGTCGCCGGCGCGGCTGGGGCCCTTGCCGGGGGCCAGCTCGCCCGCTCAGCGCCCGATGGCTATACGATGCTGGTCAGCGGCAGTGCGCCCATTGCCGCCAACAAGGTGGTGCAGGCCAATCTCGCCTATGATCCCGAGGCCGATTTCGAGCCGATCACGGTTTTTGCGCAAAGCGCCGCGATCCTCACCGCGAGCCCGAAAGCACCCGCCAAGACGCTGCCCGAGCTCATCGCCTATGCCAAGAGCAATCCGGGCCAGGTCAATATCGGCAATCCGGGAGCGGGCACCAAGGGCCATATTTGCGCGGCGCTGATCGGCCAGCTGGCGGGCGTTGAAATCAACCATGTGCCCTATAAGGGCTCGCCGCCACTCGCGGCAGATCTCCTGGGTGGGCATATCGATTATTCGCTCGATGCCCCCGCCAACTATCTCGCCCATATCCGCTCGGGCGCCTTGCTGGCCCTGGCTGTCACTTCGGCCGAGCGCATGGGTGAGTTGCCTGATGTGCCCACCGTGGCCGAACAGGGGTTCGATGGCTACGAGCAGACATTGTGGTTTGGCGTTGTCGGCCCCAAGGGCATGCCGGCCGAGATTGTCGGCAAGATCAACGACACGCTCAAGACCTGGAGCCAGGCGCCAATGCGCCAAACCATGTCACGCGAGATCGAGGCCATCCGGCCGCTGGTGGAAGCGGGACTGGTGCAGCCAAGCTGAGGTCCTGAGCCTCGCAGTCGCCGCTCCTGACTTGTCGGGAGCGGTGGTCGGTTGGTCTTATAAGTGCCATGAGCGAGGCCGCCGCGATCCGCAAAGGACGGCGGCTCAGCTATCATAAACGGTGCAGGCAAGCGCGTCGCCTGATCGGCCCTGGCGCAGGCCACGTGGTGATCGGCACTGGCGAAAACCCTTTATAAATAATTTCGACATAGGTGGTCATAATTTGCGCCGTGAGCGTCCGGCTCCGCACACATATGGGCAGGATGGCCAGAACACGAAACCATCGCGACGACGATCGTTTAAGCCTCGTTTTGCGATGGTCGGCCGCGCTGTTGTGCGGCACGGTCCCACTGCTGACGCTGCCGGCCCTAGGCCAGAGCGCCGCACCGTTCCAAATGCTGCCAAGCGATCTGCAAAACTATGCCAGGGGCGCCTCCGTGCCCGGACCATTCCAGGTCAACGCTTCCGATGTGCAGGCAGCCGTTGAATATGCAACGGGGGCAACCGCCAGCGGGGCACTGACGCAAAACACCGGCGAGACAGCTGTTTTCACCGGCACGGGTTCGGCGGGCACTGCTGAAATCGTCAACAACGCGGGTGGCGCGACGCGGTTCTACAACACCAGCACTGCTGCCGGCGCTGAAATCACCAATAATGGCGCCTTGCAATTCTCCGATGGGGCAAGCGGGGGGCAGGCACAGATCGTCACTAATGCTGGGGCGGTCACAGTTTTCACCGACGCTGCAGTGGCCGGCGCTGCCAGCGGCGGCGGCACCCTCACCAACAACGGCACGACGGTCTTTCTTGATCAGTCGGGCACGGGCGGTAGCGCCGTCGTCAACAATCAGGCCGGTGAGCTGCATCTGGCCGGCGAAAGCGTCGTGAGCGGCGCCTTCGACAATAGCGGCCTGGTAGTGGCGAGCGACGACGCCGATTTTGGGACGGGTCTTGTCGTCAACAATGCCACGGGCAAGCTGCTGCTGCGCCAGAATGCCAGCGTAGCCGGTGCGACGATCGCCAATAGCGGCACCCTCGTGTTTACCGGCAACAGCACGGCCGGCACTGGCACGATCAACAACAACGAGACGGGAATCGCCGCCTTTATCGGCGCTGCCGATGCCGGCATCGGCAGCCAGATCACCAATGACGGGCAGCTTTATTTCGGTGAAAACGCCACCGCAGGCCAGGCGATCATCACAACGCAGGCCGGGGGGCAAACGATCTTTTATGGGGCTGCTGCGGGCGGCTCGGCAGCGCTGAGGGTCGCCCGTGACGGACTGCTCGATATTTCACTTCTCGATTCGGCCGGGCTCTCGGTCGGCGCGCTGACCAGCGATGTGGGTGCGGTGGTTGCCTTGGGCAGCAAGACCCTGACCGTCGGCAGCACGAACCAGCAGCCCATGGTGGTTGCGGGTCTGCGGGATGGCGGGCTTGGCGGGGGTACCGGGGGTTCGCTGGTCAAGGTCGGCACGAGCGAACTGGAGTTGACCGGCACCAACAGCTATACCGGCCTGACTCGCGTTGAAGCGGGTCGTTTAAAGGCAGCTTCGGCAGACGCGCTTGCGCCCGTTTCGGGCGTGGTGTTGAGCGCGGGTAGCACGCTCGATATCGGTGCTTGGGACCAGACTATCGGGTCGCTCGCCGGCGCGGGATCGGTGATACTGGGCAATGCGCCGAACCGACTGACGATCGGCCGCAACAATCAATCCAGTGAGTTCACCGGCGATTTCCAGGCCGATGGCGGCATCATCAAGGTCGGTACAGGTACGCTGACCTTGAGCGGCACCAGCACTAATAGCGGCGACAGCCGGGTGGAAGCGGGCAGGCTGCGGGTCGATGGCAGCTTGGCGCAGTCTTTGCTGACTTTGGCCGGCGGTACGCTGGCCGGATCGGGTACGGTGGGGCAGACTCAAGTCTTGTCCGGCGGCACCATCAATCCGGGCAACGGCAGCAATCTAACCATCGCGTCGGACCTGTTCCTGGACGCCGGGGCGACCTATCGGGTCGATATTGGCGGCACGGGCAGCGACAGCCTGACCGTTGCCAACACAGCAAGCATTGGCGGGGCAACGCTGGCGCTGGACAATTCGATCACGGACCCGACCGGCAGCTATGTCATCCTGACTGCCGCCAACATAACCGGCGCATTCGCCTTCAACCCCTTTGATTATGCCTTCCTGATCCCTTCTCTCGATCAGAGCGTGACAACGGTGACGCTGACCATTGCCCGAAACGGCATGAGCTTTTCCGATCTCGCGCTGACGCGCAACCAAAAGGCCGTGGCCGAGGCACTCGAGGGTTTTTCTCCGGCCGATCCGGTGTTCTCGGCGCTGCTCACCGCCAATGCAGGGGATACCCGCCGCTTCTATGATCTGGCTAGTGGGGAAACCCACGCCGCCGCCGTGATGGTGTCGCAGCAAGCCTTCGATCTGTTCGCCGATAGCCTTGAGCCCGGCCGAGTGGCATCTTGGGGCGGCATTGTCGATCACCGTGCCCTAGCCAGCGCCGAGACAAGCGCGCTCGATATCGGCGCTGCCTCCATGGCAGCCCACAATGCCTGGATGACCCCGCTTGGCAGCATTGGCACCATGGCGGGCGATGGTAATGGCGCGGCAGTGAACTGGGCGGCCGGCGGCTTGGCGGCAGGCTATGAGACGGTCAGCCAGAGCCCTTCGGGCCATACGGTTCTGGGTTTTGGCGTGGGCACCATCGCGAGCAGCGCCACCCTCGACCAGCGGCTGTCCTCGTTGACGGGTCAGGGCTACTATGCTGGCATATATGAGCGATGGCGGGACGGACCGCTCTGGATCGACGGCCAAATTGCCTATGGAGCAAACCAAACTTCGATCACCCGGACCATGGAAATCGGGGGATTGTCGCGCCGGGCGACGGCCGGTTCTTGGAGCCAAACACTGGGTGCGCGGATCGAAGCCCGCTATGAGTTCGAGCCGGCCAAAAACTTCTTCGTCGGCCCGGCCGGTTTGGTCGATGTCGGCTGGACCAGACATGGCAGGGTGACCGAAACCGGTGCGGGTTCGCTCAATCAGACGATAGCCCCCGTAGATTCTTGGAAGCTGGACACCGTCATTGGTGTGACAGCGCGCTATGAGATGCCGCTCGAAGATGGCGCCAGCCTATCGGTCGTCGGCAAGGCGCTCTGGCAGCATTCGTTCGGCGATAACGCAGTTGAACAGCAGGCGTCGCTGTCAGGCGGTGGCGGGGCGTTCACGGTCTCGGGGCCCGATTCCGGCAAGGATCGCCTACGCTTTGTTGCCGGTGTCGAATATCGGCCAAGCCGCGATGTGATCCTGTCGCTCGACTATGCCGGGACAGCGGGTGGAGCGGAATTGAGCCATGCTGCAAGACTAGCGCTGCGCTTGCAGTTCTAAGTCACGTGACAAGCACCCAGCAAAGATCATGCGGCCCCCATAACGCTTTGCGGCAGTTTACCACGAAGCCTTAACTTGCGGCGTCCATCGTGAGTTCAAGGCCGCGCAGGCGCTTTTGCGGATCATACATATCGGACACGATCATCAGCTCATCGGCTTGAGTGCGCGTGATGATCTCCTGCAGGCGGCGGCGCACCGTGTCCTTGCTGCCGATGACGCTGAAATCCAGCATCTGGCTCGCCTGCGCCCTTTCCATCGGCGTCCAATAGGTCTCGATATCTTCGATGGGCGGCTGCATGAGCCGCCGCTGTCCGCGGAAGATATCTGCAAACGACATCTGCTGGGACG
>JAQSXP010000229.1 GCA_029256605.1 Devosia sp.
AAGGGCCGGATCGCGGTTGCCCACCAAGCCAAGCGGCTGGTCGAATTCACCAGGAAGATTGCTTCGAGCACCTAGAACGGAATTGGCCGTGTGAAGGGGCCAATCAGGTCGCAATCCACCCGGGTTCGGCTGCCGATGTCGCCCAGATCTTCGTGCCACTGCTCAACCGTTTACGCCGGGAAAACTGTCGATAATGATGAAGCGACCCAAACCACCGAGTAACCAATCGCGATGACACGGGCGCGCACGTTTTTGAGAGCGGGTTCCAATCGATGCGGGGAAGGCTAGGCTTGAGGGGGTAAGCAGCTGCCGGGCGCCTCCTGCGCCCGCTCAACGGGAGTGTCCCGGGGTGAAGCGACGACCGGTTTATATCGGATCGAACAAGGCGCGCACGCGGGCCCTGCTACGGCCACACGCTCGCTTCCCCATGCAGCTACCCCTGTTGCCCAAGAACCTAGCTTCTCCCGCAGCGCGCGCCAGCACCTGCACCGGATCTACAACCAGCATCAAGGCAAGGTGCTGGTGCTATCCTCGGTGCTCCTCGCCCTCTTGCTGGTGGGGCTTTACGAAGTGTTGCGTCCCCCCGGCCAGAACCTGAGCCAGGGTGACATCAACGACGCCGTGAACTTCGCCCTCGACGAGCGGGGACGGCCTCCCTCCATCGCTTCCCAGGCTTATGCGGCCATCATCCCGTCGGTGGTGCGGGTCAATGCCTATGATCCGGCGGCGGGGGAAGAACCTGCCGCTGCCGCTCCAGATGACGAGCCGCCCGCAGCCGAACTGCCCCAATCGGGGGAGATCGAGGAAGATTTCCATGAAGAGTTCACCGCCGTCGGCAGCGGCGTCGTCATCGACGACCAGGGCACTATCCTAACCAATCTGCATGTGGTGCGCGCCGCCAAGCGGCTGCGCGTGTCGTTCTTTGATGGCACTGAAGCCGATGCCACGATCATTGGCGCCCGACCCGAACTCGACCTTGCCATTATCCGCCCCAGCGTGCTGCCCGATGACCTGCTCCCGGCAACGCTTGGCTCGAGCAGCAGTCTGCGCCCGGGGGACGATGTTGTGGCTGTCGGCTTTCCTTTCGGGATCGGCCCCTCCGCCTCGGCCGGCGTGGTATCGGGCCTGTTGCGCGTGCTCGAACGGGAAGGCGAAAGCACGATGCGCAACCTGATCCAGTTCGATGCCGCCGCTAATCCCGGCAATTCGGGCGGCCCGCTGGTCAATGCCGATGGCGAGGTCGTCGGCATCGTCACCGCCATCCTCAATCCCTCGGGGCTGCGCACTTTTGCCGGCATCGCCTTTGCCGCCACCATCGAGGAAGCCGGGGGCGCCGTCGAAGAGTCACCGCTTTAGCCAGTAACGGAAGCAGCCATGGACGATCCAATCGAGACCCCGACGCCCGCCGCCTCCCTGATGGAGCAGGTGCTCTATGAAGTCAAAAAGGTCGTGGTCGGGCAGGACCATTTCCTTGAGCGGGTGCTGATCGCCCTTCTGGCCAAGGGCCACCTCCTGGTCGAGGGGGTTCCGGGCCTCGCCAAGACACTGACCGTCAACACCCTGGCCCATGCAATCCAGGGGCAGTTCAAGCGCATCCAGTTCACGCCCGACCTGGTGCCCGCCGACTTGGTCGGCACCCGCATCTACAACAACAAGGATGGCGAATTCACCACGTCCCTCGGGCCGGTGTTCTGCAATCTGCTGCTGGCCGACGAAATCAACCGGGCCCCCGCCAAGGTACAAAGTGCCCTTCTCGAAGTGATGCAGGAACGGCAGGTCACCATTGCCGGCCAAAGCCACCGGGTGCCCGAGCCCTTCGTCGTGATGGCGACGCAAAACCCCATTGAGACGGAGGGAACCTACCCGCTGCCCGAAGCGCAGGTAGACCGGTTCATGATGAAGGTGCTGGTCGGCTATCCCTCCGAGGAAGAAGAATTCGTGATCGTTTCGCGTGTCACCGGGGTGATGCAGACCGTAGCTAAAGTGGCGACCACCGAACAACTCATTGCCCTTCAGGCGCGGGCGCGGCAGCTTTACGTCGATCCGACGCTGATCCAGTTCGTGGTGCGGCTGGTTGCAGCCACCCGCAACCCCGAACTGGTCGGGCTCAAGGACCTGCAGCGCCTGATCACCTATGGCGCGAGCCCGCGGGCCAGCATCAACATGATCGAAGCCGGGCGAGCGCTGGCCTTCCTGAGGGGCCGCGAGTATGTCTTGCCCCAGGATGTGATCGACGTGGCGGCCGATGTCATGCGTCACCGCATTGTCCTGTCCTATGAGGCGCTCTCGGAATCCATCGGTCCCGACGGGATCATCAACCAGATCCTTCGGGCCGTCCCGGCACCCGAACAACCCCTGCAAACCCATGCCCGCCTCGCCTCGGCAAGCTGAAGCGCTGCTCCAGCGCGTGGAATGGACCGTGGTGCGCCGCCTCGATGGTGCATTGCAGGGCAATTACCGCACGCTGTTCCGCGGCGCCGGCCTCGATTTCGCGGACTTGCGCGAATACCAGGCCCACGACGATGTCCGCCATATCGACTGGAATGTCACCGCGCGCACCCAGGTGCCCCATGTGCGCATCTTCCACGAGGATCGCGAGGTGACCGCCTGGTTCCTGCTCGATCTCAGCCCCTCGGTGGATTTCGGCTCCGGCGACACCAACAAGCGGCAGGTGCTGGCCGAATTCACCGCCGCGCTCGCACGAATATTCGTGCATCACGGCAACAAGGTGGGCGCCATTCTGTTTGATGGCGTCGACGAGCTCATCGTTCCCGCCCGCGGCGGCCGCCGCCATCTGCTGCATCTGATCGACAAGGTGCTCAGTCATCCCCGACGCCTGCGCGCACCGCAGACCGATCTTGGTGGCTTTTTTCACCGCGCCGGCTCGGCGCTCAAGCGCCGGTCCATCGTCTTTGCCGTATCTGACTTTGTGTCGCTTCCCGGCTGGCAATCCTCTCTTGGCGCGCTCGCGCGCCGCCACGAAGCCGTTGCCGTCCGGCTGGTCGATCCCCTCGAACAGGCACTGCCCGATCTGGGCCTGCTGGCCATCGAAGACGCCGAAACGGGCGAGCAGTTGCTTGTCGACACGGGCGACCGGACCTTCAGGGATCGGTTCAGCGCGCTGGCCGGGCAATGGGAAGAAGAGATCGTTGATGGCTTCACCCAGGCTGGCGTCGATGCGCTTGAACTCTCGACGGCCGACGATCTGGCCGACGCCATCCTCAGATTCGTCACCATGCGCCGGATCAGCGCCAGTGGCGCCATAGCAGGAGCAACGGCATGACCTTTCTCTGGCCCGATATGCTCTGGTTGTTGCTGCTCCTGCCCTTACTGGTGGGCGCCTATGTCTGGATCCTGCGCCGCCGGAAGAAAACGGCCCTGCGCTATGCCAATCTGCCGCTCATCCGGCAGGCGCTTGGCAAGGGGCCGGGCTGGCGCCGCCATGTGCCACCGGTGCTGTTGCTGCTTGCCGTTGGCGTGCTGGTGCTGGCCGTGGCGCGCCCGGCGGCGGTGGTCACCCTGCCCAGTTCCCGCTCCACGGTGATCCTGGCGATCGACACCTCCGGCTCCATGCGCGCCACTGATATGTCGCCCTCGCGCATTGCTGCCGCCCAGGAAGCGGCCAAGGCCTTCATCACCAGCCAGCCCATGGATGTGGAGATCGGCATCGTGGCCTTTGCCGCTTCTGCTGTCCTGATGCAGGCGCCCACGCTCGACCGGGAACTGCTCACGGCCGCCGTCGATGGCTTTGACCTGCGGCGCGGCACTGCCGTGGGCGCGGGCGTGATCACGGCGCTTTCCACCATCTTTCCCGACCGCTCCTTTGAGATCGAAGGCTATGATCCGCGTGATCAGCTGGGGATGCGAAGCGGTGGCGTGACGCCCCAGACCGGCCGCTCGCTCGACAATGCCGAGCCTGAGCCAGAACAGGCCGAGCATGTGCCGGTGGAGCCGGGATCCTACCAGAATGCGGTCATCATCCTGCTGACGGACGGGGCAACCACCACCGGCCCCGATCCTCTAGCAGCGGGGAAGTTGGCGGCCGATCATGGCGTGCGGATCTATACGGTGGGCTTTGGCTCGACCGGCGGCGAAGTGGTCGATTTCGGCGGCCGCTTCATGCGCGCCATGCTCGACGCACCAACCCTGCAGGCCATCGCCGCTACCACGGAAGGTGAGTATTTCGAGGCCCAGTCCGCCGAGGCGTTGTCGGAGGTTTACGGAACGCTGGCGACCCGCCTGATCGAGGAAAA
>JAQSXP010000230.1 GCA_029256605.1 Devosia sp.
TGGGGATTTGGCACGACGCCTCTGCCATTGTTCGCAAGGGCGGCGGTCAGTTGCAGGCGGTTGAGGCAGTTGAGGCCAGGGGGGCAGCCGGCAAGTTCACGCTGGAACTGCTGGACGCTGCCCTCGTGGCACCCGCTGGCTCACCCTTCCTGCCCTTCCAGCCGGAAGTGCCGGATTACGCTGAAGGCCTTCGCGTCAATCTCTACAACAACAAGTGGGGCACCAATTTCCCCATGTGGTGGGAAGGCGACGCGCTCTTCCGCTTCGTCCTGACCATCTGAGCGGCTGCCGGGGAAAACGCCGGAGCGCGCACGCAAATGCCGCTCCATCTTGACGTCTGCACGGTTCTCTTTGCTAATCGCGCGCCCGAGCAGGATGGCGCGACATGAGCGACAGACCCAAAACCTTCGTCACAGCCCAGATGGTGGCGGAGCGCGCCGGTGTGTCGCGTTCGGCAGTTTCACGCACCTTCACCAATGGGGCGAGCGTTTCGGAGGCCACCCGGCGCAAGGTGCTCGAAGCCGCCGGCGCCCTGGGCTACCACGTCAACCACCTTGCGCGCGGCCTGCGTGAAAACAGCAATATCGTTTGCCTCGTCGTCGCGAATCTGACGACGCCCATCCGCGCGCGTCTCGTTGATGTGTTGACCCGCCGGCTGCAGGCTGTGGGCAAGATCATCATGATCATCAACACGGAGACTGACGAGCAAAGCGCGGCGCTCGCCTTGCGGCAAACCCTCAATTACCGGGCCGACGCTACCGTGGTGCTCTCCGGCACCCCGCCGGCCAGCCTCATTGAGACTTGCCTTGCCAATGGCCAGCAGGTGATCCTCATCAACCGCGACGAGCGACTGGTCGGCAGCTCCAATCTCGGCGTCGATAACGCCATGGCCGGCGCCGAGGCATTCTTTCTGCTCCAGCGCGCCGGCTGCCAGCGGCTTGCCGTCGTTGCTTCGGACGCCCGCACGGCCAGCCTCGTCGAACGGCAGCGCGCCTTTGTCGCCGCCGCCACGGCCGCAGGGGTGCCCGTCACCACCACCGAAGTCGGCCCCTCCAGCTATAGCGAAGGGCAGATCGCCGCCCGGCGCCTGTTTGGCCGCTCTCAAGCGCCCGATGGCGTGTTCTGCGTCACCGATCTTTTTGCGCTCGGCTTCATGGATACTGCTCGCCAGGAATTTGCCTTGCGCATTCCGCAAGACCTGTGTGTCATCGGCTTCGACGATATCGAGCAGGCCGGCTGGGCGTCATATGATCTGACCACCTTCTCCCAGCCGCTCGATCGGATCGCCGACGAAGTCGTGGAGTTGCTGCAGGAGCCCGACCAGGCCGACTCGGCCCGACGCGTAATTGAGCCGATGCCCGTCTGGCGCCGCTCGGTACGGCCAGGCGCGCATTAGCCCTGCCTTGCACACGTGCGCAGCGGCGACGTGTCATCAAAGCGTTATCCTTAAACGCTAGATCAAGCCCCGAAAATTCTTTGCCACTGCACTTGTGTGCAGTCGTAAATGGGTGTTGTCTTGACGCGAGCATGTTGTCTCGCAGGCCGGCAAACCCAGCAACAGATTGGGTCGGCCTCGCTGATGCATGGGAGAGAAGCACAATGAAACGCCGCACCTTCATGATCTCTGCCGCCGGCACGCTCGCCGGCATGGCCATCCTGCCCCGCATGTCCTTCGCCGCCGAGGGCGTCGTCGACATCTACTTTACCTCGGATCAGAACGTCATCGATTTCTGGACCAATGTGGTCAAGCCTAGGTTTGAAGCCGCCAATTCCGGCGTGACGCTGAACCTGGTGGACGGCGGCGATGGTCCCGGCGTAGCGGCGATCGGCGACCGTGCATTGGCAGCCTTGGCGGGCGGGGCCGACCCCCAGGCTGATCTGTTCGAAGGCTTCGATAGCCGCGTCACGGTCGACGGAATCGCTAAGGGCCTCTACGTCGATTTCGAGCAGGCTGGCCTCTCCAACTATTCCAAGGTCAATCCGCTAGCGCTCGATATCGCGACCAACCTGCCCTATCGCGGCTCGCAAGTGCTGTTGGCCTACGACACCACCAAGCTCGACCCGGCCAATGCGCCCAAGACCTGGCCGGACCTCGTCGCCTGGATCAAGGCGAACCCCGGTGAGTTCATCTACAACCGCCCCAACAAGGGTGGCTCGGGTGGCAACTTCGTTCGTCGCGCCATTTACGCAGCCAACGGTAATGATCCGTCCAAGTTCACCGTGGAGAACTATACCCCCGAAGCAGACGCTGCCATGCTGACGCCGGCCTGGGACATCCTCAAGGACTTGGCGCCGTCTCTGTTCGAGGGCGGCGCCTATACGTCGGGCAACACCCAGTCCCTGCAACTGCTTGGCCAGTCTGCCGTCACCATGATCCCGACCTGGTCGGACCAGGCCCTGTCCGCCATCGAGCAGGGCGTGCTGCCCGAAACCACCGGCTTGGTGCAGCTGTCCGACCTCGGCCTTCCCGGCGGCTTCACGCGCCTTGCCGTGCTGAGCAACGGCACCAACAAGGACCTTGCTCTCAAGCTCGTCGACTTTCTGCTCAGTGAAGAGATTCAGTCTGCAGTTCTCACCGAACTCGGAGGCTTCCCGGGCGTATCGTGGGATTACATCTCGCCTGAATTGCGCGAGCGCTTCGCCGACATCATTCCCACCACCATCCCGAACTTCCCCTCCGGCGATTGGGAAAAGGCGATTAACGATGGCTGGTACCGGGCCGTGGCTCCAAACGTGGATCCAGCCTCGTGACCACTCTCGACCCGGGCCTGCTTGTGCCCGTTCCAGCAGAACGCAGAAGGCCAATTGGCCTTCTGCTCGTCGCTATTCCCGTGTTTCTGGTTGGCTGGCTCATCATCTGGCCGATCATCTCCGCCGTGATTACGACCCTGTGGGCGCAAACTCCCGAAGGGGTCGAGTTCTCGACGGCGACTTACCAGTTCTTTTTTTCGGACAGCTATAGCCTGTCCAACCTGTCCGTCACGCTGTGGACCACCGGCGTCTGCGCCATCCTGTTGCTCATCATCTGCCTGCCGATCGCGCTTTATCTGCGCTTTTCCGACAGCAAGGTGGCGAGCTATGTTCAGGGCCTCGCCATCTTCCCCATGTTCGTGCCGTCCATCATCCTGAGCTTCGCCTTCATCCGCGTGCTCGGGCCCAACGGCACTGTGGATCTGCTCGCCAATGCCGTTGGGCTACCCAAGATCCGCTCGCCCTATCTCACTCCATGGGGGCCGGTGATTGGGCTTGTTTGGGACAACATACCCCTCACCGTGCTGATTCTGCTGTCGGGTTTAGGCAATGTCTCTAACCAGTCCATCGAGGCGGCACGTGACGTTGGCGCCCGCAAGCTGCAGGTGCTCTGGTACATCATCCTGCCGCGGATCAGTAACTCGATCCTTGTGGCGATCTCCTTTGCCGTGCTGGGGATCTTCTCGTCCTTCACCCTGCCCTATGTGCTCGGCCCCGCCGCACCCGAGATGATGGGCCCGTTCATGCAGCGCACCTTCCGCGAGCTGTTCGACCCTCGCAACGCCATCACGCAGGCCGTTGTGAGCTTCGGGTTCTGCATCGTCTTTGGTCTTTTCTATGTGCGCTCGGTCGCCAGAAACAGGGCACCATAAGCATGGCCATTCTCGTACACCGCAGGCCGGATTGGACCGGCATCGTTCTGGCGGTCGTCCTGACCCTGGTGATCGTCTTTCCTCTGCTCGTCGTCGGCACTTGGGCCTTCACCAATGTGTGGCGCTACCCCTCCGTGATCCCGCAGGAGTTTGGGCTGAAGTTCTGGTACCAGACCCTGTCGCGCGCCGATGTCTGGAGCTCCATCACCACCAGCCTGACCCTCGCTACGACAGTCACGCTGATCTCAGCCGCCATTTGCCTGCCGGCAGCCTACGCCTTTGCCCGGCTGGAGTTCCCCGGCCGCGACCTCCTGTTCTTCTCCTTCCTCGCGGGGCATGCCTTCCCCAAATTTGGCCTCCTGGTCGCCATTGCCGGCATTTTCCTCCAGCTTAACCTCATCGGCACGTTCTGGGGCGTGGTGCTGATTCAGCTCGTGGGCACGCTCCTCTTCATGATCTGGATCCCGGTGGCCGCCTTCCAGTCGGTGGACCGGCGCATGGAGGAAGCGGCGCGCGATGTCGGTGCGGGCCCGTTCCGGGTGTTCTGGTCGATCACCCTGCCTCAGGCCGGCCCCACCATCGCGGCAGCGATCCTCCTGAGCTTTGTCGGCACCTTCTATGAAACCGAGGGCGCCTGGCTGATCGGCGCGCCCCAGGTGCGCACCCTGCCCGTGCTGATGATCTCCTTCATCAACAACCAGCCGGTAATCCAGTTCGGTGCGGTACTCTCCGTGCTGCTTTGGGTTCCCAGTTTCGTGGCCCTGCTATTTGCCCGCCGGGTTGTCAACTCCGGTTCGTTTGCCCGCGGCTTTGGCGGCTAGGAAGAATCAATGTCCGTTCTCAAGATCAAAGACGTTTCCAAGGTTTTCGGCGGCACTGTGAGTGCCGTGGACAGCTTCTCGCTCGATGTTGCCGATGGTGAACTCGTGTGCCTGCTCGGTCCCTCCGGTTCGGGCAAATCCACCCTGTTGCGTATGGTGGGCGGTTTCGAGCGCCCGACAAGTGGTCACATGACCATTGATGGTGAGGACATCACCCATGTTCCCGCCGAAAAGCGTCCCACGGGCATGGTCTTTCAAAGCCATGCACTTTGGACGCATATGAACGTCTTCAAGAACCTCGCCTTCGGGCTCAAGCTGCGCAAGGTAGCACCCGACGAGATCAAGCGCCGGGTGGAAGCCGTGCTCGATCTGGTTGGCCTTTCCGGCTATGGCACGCGCCACGTCGCCAAGCTCTCCGGCGGGCAGCAACAGCGCGTGGCGCTTGCCCGCTCGCTGGTGCTCGAACCCAAGATCCTCTTGCTCGACGAGCCCTTCGCCAGCCTCGACCAGCATTTGCGGGAACGGCTGCGCGAAGAAGTGCGCGACATCCAGCAACGCCTCAAGATCACGACCCTCTTTGTCACCCACGGGCAGGACGAAGCCCTCTCCATGGCTGACCGCATCGTCGTGATGCGTGACGGCCGTACCGAACAGATCGACCGCCCCGATGTCGTCTATCGTGATCCGCAAACCCCGTTCGTGGCGGGTTTCATCGGCACGATGAACCTAGTCGAGGGTGAGGTGCGCGGCGGCAGTTTCAACCATGCCGGCCTCTCGGTATCGCTGCCCATTCCGGATGGCCCGGCCATCCTGGCAGTACGCCCCGAAGCCCTCGACCTGCAGGCCTGCGACGAGGCGCCGGCAAAAGTTCACCGCGTCA
>JAQSXP010000231.1 GCA_029256605.1 Devosia sp.
ACCCGGCCTGCTACGACCGGGCGCCAATCTGGTCGAATTTCGCGCAACGCAGCGGCACCGGACGGATTGCTCGGTGGCCTCGACCTATGAGCTCTGGACCGAGATGCAGAGCCCCGAAATGCGGCTGGTGTTCGATGCGCCCGTGAACGGTCGGGTGACGCAACTAGCCGATCTTGCCGCCATTGGCGTCGATGCCCAAGGCAATACCACCATCCGCGTGCTGCGCAGCCAGATGAACGCGCCTGAGGCGATGTCCGCTATGGTGCAGCTTGCCCAGCAGCTGGCGATTGCCCTGCGGGTGGCCGACCTCAATATCGAAATGGTGGACACGCTGAGCACGGGTTACCTGCCCGGCGTTCTCGACGTCGCCATCATGCCGGCCGGTGCCTTGCCGCGGTCTCTGGCCACGGCGCAGGCGCAGGCGGCAGCCGGGCCCCTGGCGGCCATGGTTCCGCAGGCAAACGGCGCCAATTTGCTGCTCGTTTCGGGACCGGACTGGAGCGCGGTGCGCCGCGCGGGGGATGCTCTTCTTGCTGCAGCGCCGCTGAGTGCCGACGCGCCGCGCATCGACTTGCCGACGCCCCATCCCATAATGCTGGGCGGGCAATCCATTGCAATCTCGGATCTTGGCGTCGAGACCATCGAGTTCAACGGACGGCGCTACCAAACGCAGCTGCAGTTTGAGCTGCCCTACGATTTCTATGCCTATCGCTACGGCGAACTCGAACTGGTGCTGGATGCCGCCTATTCAAACGACGTCCTGCCAGGCAGCGAGATTGACATCTATACCAATGGCCAAATCGCCTCGGCCACCCCCTTGTTGCGCACCGACGGTGGCATGCTGCGCGATACGGTGATCCGGATCCCGATGACCAATCTGCGCCCTGGCCGCAATGAGGTCACCATCGCGGTGAACCTTCTGGCGCGCAGCGATGCCGTGTGTAGCGCCGGCTGGACGGGGCAGGCGCCCGCGCGCTTCGTGCTATCCAACACCAGCCAGCTGCGCTTGCCCCCTTATGCCCGCGCCGCTGCCATGCCTGATCTTCTGGTCACGGCCGGTTCGGGCTGGCCTTATGCCGGCGGGGAGGCAGTGCCCGTGGCAATCGGCAGCAGTGGGGACGCGCTGGTCAGCGCCATGCTGATGCTGTCACGCATCGCGGCGGCGGCGGGAACGGCTTTGCCCGTGGCGGTGGTTCCGCCGGGCGATTTGCGCGCAGATCGCAACAGCATCGTCGTCATGCCCCTCGGCGAAATGCCCCCACAAGTGTTGTCGGGCTCGGGTGTCGCCAGTGTTTCAGCGTCAAGCGCTGCTTCCGACGAGAGCGTGCTCAACCAGTTCAACAATGAACCGACCTCAACGCCGCTGAGTGGACCGGTGGACTGGCTCCTAGCCAGCGTCGGGTTGCAACTGAATGATCTGCGCGTTGTTCCTGAAGCCGATATCGCCTATGCGGCGGCAGCCGGCGCCACGGTGATGTCGCAGGTGCGCCGACCCGAGGGTGGTATTTGGACCGTGCTGACCGCAGCCGATGCGCAAACGCTACGCAGTGGCACTCAGGCGCTCGTTGTTACCGACAAGTGGCGGCAGGTCTCGGGCCGCATCAGCGCGGTGGAACCCGGCGAGAACGCGCTGACAGTGCTGCAGACCAACAATCCGACGGTTATCGAAACCCAGCCGCGCAGCTTTGCCAATCTCCGCCTGATTGCCGCCAACTGGTTTTCCGGCAACCTGCTGTATTTTGCTGCGACAATGGCTGCCGCCGCCATTATCTTGATGCTGGCGAGTTCCTTCGTCTTGAACCAGCTAGGTCGGCGCAAATGAAACTGAACGCTTTTGTCGCCGCGGTGGTGTTCGCTGGGGCCATGACCATGCCGACCAAGGCCGCCTCTGTTTTCCAACCGGCCGAATGGCAGCTTTATCTGGACAGCTTCGTTGATGACGCCGGCCGTGTCATTGATGGCCCGAACGGCAATATCAGCCATTCCGAGGGGCAAGGCTATGGCCTGCTTTTGTCGGTGCTAGCTGAAGATCGCGCCAGCTTTGAGCGCATTTTGAGCTTTACCTCGACCGATCTCTTGCTGCGCGACGACGGTTTGGCTGCCTGGCGCTGGGAGCCCGACGCCAAGCCCCACGTCACCGATACCAATAACGCGACCGATGGCGACATCCTGATCGCCTACGCCCTCCAGCGAGCCAGTGAGCTCTGGGATGAACCAAGCTATGGCGAGCGGGCGCAAAGCATGGTGGAGGCCATCGGCCGCTCCATGCTGACGAAGGCTGATGGCCTGCCCGCCATCCTGCCGGGCGAAAAGGGTTTCGCCGGCGACGCAGAAGATCCCGCCCCGGTGCTCAACCTTTCCTATTGGGTGTTCGAGGCACTGCCGGTGTTCGCCGAAATGGACCCCGGTGTCGACTGGAAGGGCGTCTACGACACCGGGCTGGAGCTGGCGCGGCGCGCTGCCGTGACCAAGGCTGGAATTCCTGCCGATTGGGTGCAGATGAAGGATGGCGGCGTCTTGCCGGCGCCAGATTTTCCGCCCGAGTTCGGCTACAACAATATCCGCGTGCCGGTTTATATGATGCGGGCCGGGATCAATCCGGATTACCTTGGCCCTTACAGGCGCAATGCCGATGAGGCGGGCCTCTATAAGGTCAATGTCGCCTCCGGTGCTCGGGTCGAGCCTATTGGTGAACCCGGATACCGGCTGATCCAGGCCGCCATGGAATGTGTGGCGGCTGGAACCGCAGTGCCAGAGGATCTTCGCACGCTCTCTGCAACCAGCTACTATGCCGCGACACTGCAATTGCTGCTGCTCGACTACCTGCGTCGCGAGCAGCCGAACTGCGTGGGAGGGGGGGCATGAAGGCAGGCGGCTACCTTCTGGGCATTGGCGCCGTCGCATTCGCCACCTATTGGGCTGTCACCGCAGGTGCGGCGCAATCGTTGATGGACGCACCGCGTGCACCGCTGGTCGCCCAGGCGCAGCCCGCTCCTGCACCCCTCCCGGAAGTGCAGACGTCCATCGATCCGCAGGCACCAGATGCCACATCAGCTCCCGCCGCTCCCGCAGTTGCCCCGCCCCCAGTTGACGAGACCGCACTGCGCTATTTTGCGCAGCAGGGAGACACCGAAAGGCTACAGCGCGAGATTTCGCGGCTGCGGGCGCTTTATCCCGGTTGGGAGCCGCCCGCCGATCCGCTCGCCCAGGATTACGTGCCGGATGCTGCCATCGTCGCCATTTGGGACCTGCTCAACGCCGGTGATTATGCTGGCGCCCGCGCCGCCATCGCCGCCAAGCAGGAAGCGGACCCCAATTTCGTCCCATCCGAGGACCTGACCAAGAGCCTTGACCTGGGTGAGGCGGGGCAGCGGCTACGCAATGCGTCTGACGCCGGGTCATACGAGACCGTCATTTCCATTGCGGCCAACAATTCCGAACTTTTGACCTGCGACAACGTCGATTTTCTCTGGCGCGTCGCCGAAGCCTTCACCAAGAGCGACAACACGCCCCGCGCCGTTGACGCCTATAGCTATGTCCTGACCAACTGCACCGACGGGGCGGAGCGCTTCGCCACCATGCAAAAGGCCATTGAACTGCTCGATCGCGCTGATCTTGGCCCCCTTTTGGCGCTGGAAAAAACCGGTGCCGATGGCCAGGGCGAGTTCGCTTCGCTGATGCTCGATCTGGCCCGGCGTTCGATCGCCGCTTCCCTTGAGGAGGGCCGTGCCCCGGCCGAGCCAGCAGATGTCGATCTGTTGCGCCAGGAGGCCGAGCGCTCGGGCACCGGCGAGGACCTGCGGCTCCTAGGCTACTACGAACTAGCCCGCAATCGCACCAATGAGGCGAAGCGTCTGTTCGAGCGCGCGGTGCAGGCCGATCCCTCGGCGGCGTCTGCCCAGGGTCTAGGGGTTGCCCTGCTGCAACT
>JAQSXP010000232.1 GCA_029256605.1 Devosia sp.
AGCGTGGCAGGCGTCAGATTGCCGGCCAGCCTTGGCGCGGTGCTGTCGCGCGTATCAAGATCGATTGAAGACATGAAAAGAACCTCAGTTCGCCGCGACTGCTTCGAGCACCTGGAAGTGCTCGACGATCGGGCCAAGGGCCAGCGCGGGGAAATATTGCAGCGCGCCAAGAATGATGATCACGCCGACCAAAAGCCCGATAAACAGCGTGCTGGTGGTCGGGAGCGTGCCGGCGCTGGGCGCCAGTTTGGGCTTGTTGACCATGCTGCCGGCTATGGCGAGAACGGCGATGATGGGAATGAAGCGGCCCATCAGCATGGCGAGACCGAGCGTCGTGTTCCACCAGGGCACATTGGCCGAGATGCCGCCAAAGGCCGAGCCGTTATTGGCGGTGGCGGAAGTGAAGGCATAAAGCAGCTCGCTCAACCCGTGCGAGCCAGGATTGAAGAGGCTGTCGGCACCACCTGGCCAGACCACGGTCAGGGCCGAAAAGCCCAGCGTCGAGAGGAGCACGACCAGCAGCGCCACCATGGCGAACTGGATTTCGCGCGCCTCGATCTTCTTGCCCAGATATTCGGGCGTGCGCCCCACCATGAGCCCCGCCACAAACACGGACAGCAGGGCCATGACGACCATGATCGCGATCCCCGAGCCGATGCCGCCCGGCAGGATTTCGCCCAGCATCATCAGGAGCATCGCCATGCCGCCGCCCAGCGGCATCAGGCTATCATGCATGCCATTGACCGAACCGTTGGAGGCGCCGGTGGTCTGCGCCGCCCAGGCGGCCGTGCCAGCAAGGCCGAAGCGGGTTTCCTTGCCTTCCATATTGATCGGGTTCTCGATACCTGCTGCGACCAGCGCCGGCGCAGGTTGCCCTTCGGCGGCATAGATCACCGCTGCCCCGGCCCCCAGGATCAGGATTCCCGCCGTTGCCAGTGCCCGTACTTCCTTGCGCGCAAACGCGGAGCGGCCAAACGCAAAGAACGCGGCCCAGCCCAGCGTATTGATGGCAATCGCCGTCACCAGATTGCTCAGCGGATTAGGGTTCTCGAAAGGATGGGCGGAATTGGCGTTGAAGATGCCGCCGCCATTGATGCCCAACTGCTTGATCGCCAGCTGGCTGGCGGTTGGCGCCACCGAGATGGTCTGGCTCGTGCCATCCAGGGTCGTGGCCGTTACCGATGCCGCAAAATTCTGCACCACGCCCATGCCGATCAGCGCGATCGCCAGCACGACGGAAAGCGGCAGCAGCACGTAAAGTGTCGTGCGCACCAGGTCGGCCCAGAAATTGCCAATCCCGGTTTCACGATTGCCGGCAAAAGCCCGTGCGAGCGCCGCCGCAATGGCGGCGCCGGTGCCGGCCGAAACGAAGTTCTGCGTCGTCAGCCCCACCATCTGGGTGAAGTGGCTCATCGTCGTTTCGCCACCATAGCTTTGCCAATTGGTGTTGGTGACGAAGCTGACGGCGGTGTTGAATGCCAGGTCCGGCGACACACCGACAAAGCCTTGCGGGTTGAAGGGCAGAATGCCCTGCAGCCGCAGCATGGCGTAGAGCAGCACAAAGCCGAACAGGTTGAAGGCGACGAGCGAAGCGCCATAGCCGAGCCAGCCCTGCGACTTGTCCGGGTCGATGCCGCCCGCGGCGTAGAAGACGCGTTCAATGGGCTTCAGCACCGGGTCGAGCCAGGTGCTTTCCTTGTTCCATACACGCGACATAAAGATGCCCAAGGGCCAGCCCAATGCGAGGGCTAGACCCAAGGTCAGGGCGATTTCCGCCCATCCTTGCCAATTCATTTGATTGTATCCGCTAGAGTTTTTCGGGCCGGAACAGGGCAATAACCATGTAGACGGCGATCACGAGGGCGCCGAGCCCCCACAGCCAGATCAGCATGGCTATACTCGCGCCAGGAGCTGAGCGAGGGCAAAGGTCAGGACGAAAAATCCCGCACCCAATGCCAGAAAGAAGATGTCGAACATGTCGAGCCTCCAGGATCAGAGGCCCGGACATTCAACCTTCTGCGCGTAAAATTTCCATATGGAAGATCGGCCCCGCGCATAAAGCCGGCATAAAGAAAAAGGCGCCCGAGGGCGCCTAGTTGATGAGGACCATGATCAGGGCAACGATGACGAGGATGGGCACCGTCACCACGGCCATGATCAGCAGCACGCCGAAATCCGCTTCCAGCCCGTGCCCCGATGAATCCTCTGCCGCGCCCAGATCGGAGCGCCAGGCAGGGGCCTTGCCTGGTCGGAAGAGGCTCCACCAGGTCATGGCAACCGCCCCATGATCAGGTGATCCTCGGCGCTGAGCCCCCGCAACATCGCCCGCAATTCACATGCAGTGATCGCCAACGGATGCTGCCGGTCATCGACCCTTGTGACGTCATGCACCCGGAACAGATACCCATCAAAGCCATCGACGATGTACCAGGTTGGCGCTGGTCCCGAGAGCCGCGGCACCAGCAGATGGAGGAGGCAAAGATGCCCGCGCGACAAATGCCCGAGAATGCGTTCGGGGCTCAGCGGCTCAACCTCGCCGACGATGCTCCCTACCGCCTCGCTTTCGCCGGCCAGGCTTTCCGCGAGTTCGCGATCGAGCCAGACACAATAGCCCCGCCGCGCCGCTGCCAGCGCCAGCTGCGCCGCCCCCGTCGAGTCCTGGTCCTTGCCCAGTTCATGTCGGAGAACCTGCCGCGCACGGTGCGTCAGCAGCATGGTCTTGTCTAACGCCGCCATCATCAGCAGCAGCGATTGCGCCGCCCCTTCCCGAGGCGCAACCGGCGAGTGATCGGGCACGGCCATGCTGCCATAGCTCTGGGCGACATGGGCATCCCAGAGCCCGAAACACCAGGCGCCGCCCCCCGTCTGGGTGAAGCCGCAGCGCAGCAAGGCACCGGCTAGGCGAGGCTCGCCGTTTCCCCACGCGCGCACGATCGCCGCGCCTTCCGAGCGGGCGCGTCCCACGAGGGTCTGCAGCAAAAGCTGCCCGATTCCCCTGCCCCGTGCATCGGGCAAAACGCAGAGATATGCCAGCTCGGCTTCCGGCGCGCTGGAGGCGTGTTCGATCACACCGATGCCTACAACCAGCTGGCATTCGGTAGCGACAAGCACCGAACAACCCTCTCCCGCCAGCGCCCGTCGCCACCACTCTTGATCCAGCCCGCGCTCGCTGGGCGCCCGCTGGAGAAAGTTGTCGATCTCGGGCCCGTCGGCAGCACTCGCCACATGCAGGCGTGCAAAGGTTTGATAATGGGCAAGAGCCCGACGCAAGGCCATCGCTGACCCTCCTCGTAAGTTGCAGTGAATGCTTGGAAAGCTGCGTGCCGCCCGTTTCAGCTCAGCGCCATCAAGGCGCCGAGAACGGCGAGCAGATAAGCGGCCAGCAGAACCGTGATGACGATCCTTGGACGCGCACTTTGCCGATAGGAGCGGCTCCAGGCGGCGTCGTCAAAGCTGTGATGAGAATGCCAGAACGGGCGGTACATCCATGTCTCCCAATGCAAGGGAGAGCTCCAATCCCACGCTCCCGCGTAAAATCTCGATGGGAAAAACCAGGCTGCGCATAAGCCCCGCATAAAGCCTGCGTCGGAAAACGGGTCCTAGCCACGATTTCGCTACAAGAGGGCTGGCGGGGCGCCGTAGCGCCCCGCTGAAATCTCAGAAGTCGAACTGGGCGATGTTGTCCTTGGTGAAGACGAAGGGCGCGCCCAGCAGGATTTCGGAGCCGTTGATCACCTGCAGCTCTCCGAGCTTGCCCGCTTCCACCGAAGTGGCGCCGGGTGCCAGCGTGCCATCGGCGGCGGCGCGCAGCACATAGGCGGCGGCATAGCCCAGATCCACCGGGTTCCACAGCACCACCGATTTGACGCAGTCCGCCTCGACATAGGGCTTCATCGCATTGGG
>JAQSXP010000233.1 GCA_029256605.1 Devosia sp.
GGCGGCAAGGGCATGCGCATTGCCTGGACCGATGCCGAAGCGCGCGAAGGGTTCGAGCGCTCGAAGTCGGAAGCGGCCTCATCCTTTGGTGATGATCGCATCTTCATCGAGAAATTCGTCACCGAACCGCGCCATATCGAAATCCAGCTGATCGGCGATAGCCACGGCAATGTGCTTTATCTCAACGAGCGGGAATGCTCGATCCAGCGGCGCAACCAGAAGGTGATCGAGGAAGCGCCATCGCCGTTTCTCGACGAAGCGACGCGTCGGGCCATGGGCGAGCAGTCGGTCGCGCTGGCCAAGGCGGTGGGCTATACCAGCGCCGGCACGGTGGAGTTCATCGTCGATGCCGAGCGCAACTTCTATTTCCTCGAAATGAATACCCGCCTGCAGGTGGAGCACCCCGTCACCGAGCTCATCACGGGTCTGGATCTGGTGGAACTAATGCTGCGTGTCGCCGATGGCGAAGCGCTGCCCCTGACGCAGGACGAGGTGCAGCGGAACGGCTGGGCCATTGAATCGCGCCTTTATGCCGAAGATCCCTACCGCAACTTCCTGCCCTCGACCGGGCGGCTGACGCGCTATCGCCCGCCCGCGCAAAGCCACACCCACGAGTTGGTGGTGCGCAACGATACGGGCGTGTTCGAAGGCGGGGAAATCTCGACCTTCTACGATCCCATGATCGCCAAGCTCTGTACCTGGGCGCCCACGCGTCTGCAGGCCGTGGAAGCCATGGCGGTGGCCCTCGACAGTTTCGAGGTCGAGGGGGTGGGCAACAATTTGCCCTTCCTTTCCGCCGTTATGGACCAGGAGCGCTTTCGCGAGGGGCGGCTGACGACGGGCTATATCGCCGAGGAATTCCCCGATGGTTTTACCGGCGCGCAATTGCCACGCGGCCGGCTGATCGAGGTGGCGGCAGCGGCGGCGATGCTGCGGCTGACCGAGGAGGACCGCAAGGGTCTCGTGTCCCATTCGCCCATCGGCGGGGCGGTGGAAGTCTATGGCGAATGGGTGGTGGTGATCGAGGGCGAACAGGTGCCCGTCAAGCTGCACCGGCTCGATCCGGCCGGCAGCTGGGAGCTTAACCTCTTTGATACGGCGCTGACCGTCGCACGCTTTGCCTGGCAGCCCGGCGACAGCCTCGCCACCATCGAGTGGTCGACCGGCGAAACGGCAGTGCTCAAGGTCGAGCCGACCACATCGGGCTGCCGCATCCGCTATCGGGGGGCCGACCTCAAGCTTTTGGTGCTGCCGCCCCATGTCGCGGCCCTGCTCAAATACATGCCGGTCAAGACGCCGCCCGATATGAGCCGGTATCTGCTCTGCCCCATGCCCGGCCAGGTCGTTCGTATCGACGTGGCCGAGGGCGAAGTGGTGGAAGACGGCCAAACTCTGGCCATCGTCGAGGCGATGAAGATGGAAAACGTGCTCCGAGCTGAAAAGCGCGCCCGGGTCAGCAAGATCCACGCCGCCCCCGGCGCGGTGCTGGCCGTGGACGCGGTGATCATGGAATTCGAGGCGGTGTGATGGAGATGCAGGTCTGGACTGCACCGCTGCCGCAGCTGCCGCTTCCCTCCCCCTTGAGGAGAGGGAATGAGGGAGGGGGTCGCTCCGTGGTGAACCGAAGGACCCCCACCCCGACCCTCCCCTCAAGGGGGAGGGAGGCCCTCTCCATCATCCGGTTATCACGCGCACTCCGCCTGCGGCTCCCTCGTCTTCCTGTCCTGGAGACGGAGTGGGCACGTATTGGGGGTAATCATGTCTGACGCCAAAGCTAACTTCACCCACTGGGCTACCCTGGCCCAAAAGGAACTGCGCGACACGCCTGTTGCGGCGCTCAACCGGGATTATGGCGGCACGTCGGTCAAGCCGGTGTATTTCGCCGAGGACGCGCCTCGAATGGACGAGGTGCCGGGCGCCGAGCCGTTTACGCGCGGCATTCGGGCGACCATGTATGCCAATCGGCCCTGGACGATCCGGCAATATGCGGGCTTTTCCACCGCCCGGGAGTCCAACGAGTTTTACCGGCAGGCACTGGAGCGGGGGCAGAAGGGGCTGTCGGTGGCGTTCGATCTGGCGACCCATCGCGGCTATGACAGTGATCATCCGCGCGTCGTGGGCGATGTGGGCAAGGCGGGGGTGGCAATCGACAGCGTCGAGGACATGAAGATCCTCTTTGCCGGCATTCCGCTCGACCAGATGAGCGTGTCGATGACCATGAACGGTGCGGTGATCCCGGTCTTGGCCATGTTCATCGTGGCGGCCGAAGAGCAGGGCGTGCCGCAGGAAAAACTCGAAGGCACCATCCAGAACGACATTCTCAAGGAGTTCATGGTCCGCAACACCTATATCTATCCGCCCGAGCCCTCCATGCGGATCGTGGGCGACATCATCGCCTACACCGCCCGGCACATGCCGCGCTTCAACTCGATCTCGATTTCGGGCTACCACATGCACGAAGCCGGGGCGACGGCGGTGCAGGAACTCGCCTATACGCTGGCCGACGGCATCGAATATGTGCGGGCGGCGCAGGGGCGCGGGCTCGATATTGACGCCTTTGCCGGGCGGCTGAGCTTTTTCTTCGGCATCGGCATGAACTTCTTCCTCGAAATCGCCAAGCTCCGGGCGGCGCGCCAGCTCTGGAGCGAGATCATGACGGGACTGGGGGCCAAGGACCCGCGCTCCAAGATGCTGCGCACCCATTGCCAGACGTCGGGCGTGTCGCTGACCGAGCAGGACCCGCACAACAACATCATCCGCACCACGATCGAGGCGCTGGCGGCCACGCTGGGCGGCACGCAATCGCTGCACACCAATTCCTTTGATGAAGCCATTGCCCTGCCGACCGAGTTTTCGAGCCGGATCGCGCGCAATACCCAGCTGATCCTCCAGCACGAAACCCGCATCACCGATGTGGTCGACCCGCTGGGCGGCTCGTTTTATATCGAGGCGCTCACGGCCGAACTGGTGGCCGGCGCCAAGGCGCTGATCGGGGAAGTGGAGGCCATGGACGGCATGACCGCCGCCGTGCAAAGCGGTGGCCCAAAGCTCGCCATTGAAACGGCGGCCGCGCAGCGCCAGGCCCGCATCGATCGCGGCGAGGACGTGATCGTGGGCGTCAACCGCTTCCGGCTTGATGCCGAAGAGCCGCTCGCCACCCGCCAGATCGACAATGCCAAGGTTCGTGACGAACAGGTCGCGACGCTGGAGCAGGTGCGCCGCACCCGTGACGAGGCCCTGTGCCAATCCATGCTCGCGGCCCTGCGGGAGATGGCGGCCATGGATGAAGGCAATCTGCTCGAGGCCGCCATTGCCGCGGCGCGCGCCCGCGCGACCCTCGGGGAAATCAGCGCTGCGCTGGAGGACGTGTTTGGCCGCCACTCCGCCACCAACCGGGTGATTTCAGGCATCTATGCCGCCAGCTACGAGGGCGACCCCGAATACAGCACCGTCGCCGAGCGCGTTGCTGCGTTCAAGGCGAGCCGGGGCCGGGCGCCCTCGCTGCTGGTGGCCAAGATGGGGCAGGACGGGCACGATCGCGGCGCCAAGATCATCGCTTCGGCTTTCGCCGATCTAGGCTTCGCGGTGCATCTGGGGCAATTGTTCCAGACGGCGCAGGAGGTGGCCGATGATGCCGCCAGGCTCGATGTCGATGCCGTTGGCGTATCGTCGCTGGCGGCCGGGCACCTGACACTGGTGCCCGAGTTGATCGCGGCGCTGCGGGAGCGGGGACTTGGCGACACCACCGTAATCGTTGGCGGCGTCATTCCGGAGGGCGATTACGCCTTCCTACTGGATGCGGGCGTCGCGGCCATTTTTGGCCCCGGCACCAATGTGCTGTCCGCTGCCTTTGCCCTCCTGGACCAGATCGAGGGCCGGCTCAGCAACCGC
>JAQSXP010000234.1 GCA_029256605.1 Devosia sp.
GAAACGCTGCCCCAGTTCGAAACGATCGAGCATATCGAACGCGCCAAGACCATCATCACCAGCAATGACAGCCCCGATATCGGCTTTGATCGCTCGATCAATGCCTATCGCGGCTGCGAGCATGGCTGTTCCTATTGCTTTGCCCGCCCCAGCCACGCCTTCCTCGGTCATTCCGCCGGCATCGAGTTCGAGCGCGACATCTATGTCAAAACCAATGCGGTGGAAGCGCTGCGCGCCGAGCTGGGTGCCAAGAACTATCGCGTCAAGCCGGTCGCCATGGGCACCAACACCGACCCCTACCAGCCGGCCGAGCGCAAGCATAAGCTGACGCGCGGCATCCTCGAAGTGATGCTGGAAACCCGCCATCCCGTCACCATCACCACCAAGTCGGCCCTCCTGATCCGCGATCTCGACCTGCTCACTGAGTTGGCCAAGCTCCGGCTGGTCAAAGTCGGCATCTCCATGACCTCGATGGACCACAAGCTCAGCCGCAAGATGGAGCCGCGTGCCTCCTCCCCGGCGCGGCGCCTCGAAGCCATTCGGCTCCTGTCGGAAGCGGGCGTGCCGGTCTCCGTACTCGCCTCCCCGATGATCCCGGCGATCAACGACATGGAACTCGAGCGCATCCTTGATGCCGCCGCCGCCCAGGGTGCCAAGGGCGCCGCGATGATCCTGCTGCGCCTGCCCGGCGAAGTGCGCGACATCTTCCGGGAATGGCTGCTGCGTCATTTCCCCGACCGGGTGCGCCATGTGCTCTCGCTCGTGCGCGATACCCGCAATGGCAAGGACTATGACTCGCGCTGGGGCACCCGCATGACCGGCGAAGGGCCCTATGCGACCCTCCTGACCCAGCGCTTTGAAAAAGCGCGCGAGCGCTATGGGCTCGACGCCAAGCTTCCGGGCCTGCGCAGCGACCTTTTCGTGGCCCCCAAGCTCGAAGATCGGCAGATGAGCCTCTTCTGATTTGTGATCCCGGCGCGACCTGGCGCCGGGTTGACGGCACCGGCCCTCGCCGCAATGCTGCGGCATGCTGATCGAATCACCCATCCAGCTTGAGCCCGATTACTCGCACGAGCTTGCCGCGCAGGCCCGTGGGGCGCGCGTGGTTGCGGGCGTCGACGAAGCCGGCCGCGGCCCTCTTGCGGGCCCCGTGGTCGTTGCCGCGGTGATCCTCGATCCCACCTGCATTCCGGTTGGCCTCAACGATTCCAAAAAGCTGACCGAAGAGGTGCGTGAGGCGCTCTTCGCCCAGATCGTGGGCACCGCCCGGGTTTCGGTGGTGATTGCGCCCCCTTCCATCATCGCCACCCGCAATATTCGCGGCGCGACGCTCTGGGCCATGGCCCAGGCCGTACACGGCCTTTGCCTTACGCCGGACCGTGTCCTTGTGGATGGGCGCGATGTGCCGATGGGGCTGCCCTGCGAGGGCCTCGCGCTGGTGGGTGGCGACGGGCGCAGCGTTTCCATCGCCGCCGCCTCCATCGTCGCGAAAGTCACCCGCGACCGGATGTGCCGGATCATGGATTGCGATGCGCCCCATTTCGGCTTTGGCAGCCACAAGGGCTATTCCACGCCCCAGCATATGCGGGCGCTCAAGGACCATGGTCCATGCCGCCATCACCGCGCCGATTTCGCCCCCGTTGCCGAGGCGCGCGAGCGGCTGGCGCAGGCGGCTGTCCCGGTCCTGCTCGCCTCTTAACCCCCCGCTAACCCATTGCACACGCTCCCTTAACCCTGACGCGCTACAACAGGGGCGTTAGTGTTGCGTTAGGGTTAAGTGTATGTTGCGTACCGCGCGTCGGGCCGAACCGGCCTTTGCGGAGGAGCCAAGGCGTCTCCCCATCGACACCATTCTTGTGGGCGATTGCATCGACCATATGAACAGCCTGCCGGCGGGTTCGGTGGACCTGGTGTTTGCCGACCCACCCTATAATCTGCAGCTGGAATCCGGCCTCACCCGCCCCGATCAAAGCCGCGTCGATGCGGTGGATGATGATTGGGACAAGTTCGACAGCTTTGCCCATTACGACCGTTTCACCCGCGCCTGGCTCGCAGCCGCGCGCCGCGTGCTCAAGCCCGATGGGGCCCTCTGGGTCATCGGCTCCTACCACAACATTTTTCGCGTCGGCGCGGCGTTGCAGGATCTCGACTTCTGGATGCTCAACGACGTGATCTGGCGCAAGGCCAATCCGATGCCCAATTTCCGCGGCACAAGGTTCACCAATGCCCATGAAACGCTGATCTGGGCGGCCAAGAACCAGAAAAGCCGCGTCACCTTCAATTATGAAGCGCTCAAGCTCGCCAATGACGACACGCAGATGCGCTCCGATTGGCTGTTTCCCCTCTGCACCGGCAATGAGCGCCTCAAGGGCGAGGACGACGGCAAGGTCCACCCGACCCAAAAACCCGAAGCGCTGCTGTTCCGCATCCTCAATGCCACGAGCAAACCGGGCGACATCATCCTTGATCCGTTCTTTGGCACCGGCACCACGGGCGCCGTGGCGCGCAAGCTCGGGCGCCATTTCATCGGCATCGAGCGCGAGCAGATCTATGTGGATGCCGCACGCAACCGCATCGCCACCATCCGCCCGGGCGTCTTTGAAGCCCTGCAATCGGTCACGCCCAAGCGCAAGGAAACCCGCATTCCCTTCGGCTCGCTCGTTGAGCAGGGAATGATCGAACCGGGTACGCAACTTTTCGACTTAACGAAACGTTACTTCGCCATGGTTCGTGCAGACGGCTCGCTCGTCTCGGGTTCCCATCAGGGCTCCATCCACAAAGTGGGTGCGCTGGTGCAGGGCGCCGAGGCATGCAACGGGTGGACTTTCTGGCATTACGAACAAGGGGGCCATATCGCCCCCATTGATGACCTTCGCGCCGATATCCGCGCGAAACTTGATTTGCTTTCTGCCTGATCCTGACCTCCAATCATTCAGGCTCTACTTCAAGGCCGCTGGTTTCAAACCGGCGGCCTTTTTCTTGTGCCGCGGGCAAACGCCCCATCATTGACTTTGCTCAATTTGCCACACCCGAAACTGGCTATTTTGCTCGCGACGAAACCAGCGAGCAGCCGGGCGAGCACCCACTGCCTCGCCGCCTTGGCAGGAGCAATGCAGTGGCAAAAAGCAGCACTCATCATCGCAGCATCGTTTGGAGCAAGCAGAAGCTCGACGAACTCGATGCCCTCCTCACTGAACTCGATGCCTCCACCGCCAAGCTCAAGGGCGACATGAAGGCCGAGGCTACGCAGGCGCGTGACAAGATCCGGGCCTCGCGCGATGCCTTCCGCGCCTATGTCGACAATGCCGAAAAAGAAGCGGCCGAGACGGTCAAGGCCAGCAGCGCCAAGGCCAAGGCTGCCGTCAAGGACGCCCAGGCCGATATCGAGGCGGAATGGGTGGAGGCTGAACTGGCCTTCCAGGAGTTTATCGCCGCGGTGGCCGATGATGCGGAAATGGCGCGTAAGGCCCTTATCGCCCGCGCCAAGGCCGAGCGCGAAGCCATCGATGCTTCGCTCGACCGGATCGACGCCGAAACTGCTGAAGCCATGGAATCGGCCCGCAAAGATCTCGATGCCGCCCTCGACCGGCTGTCGAGCGAAGCCGACAAGGTGCAGGCCAAGGCCGGACAGGTGTCGGCGGCGGGCGCCGAATCCTGGCAAGCCATTCGCGCCGGGCTCAAGGAAGCCCATGCCGTGCACGCCCGCACGGCCAAAACCGTCGCCCAGACCTTTGAGCGGCTGCGCTGAGGCTTGCGGCCCATCCCACCCTCTCTTGGCCACGCCGTCCCCACAGGAAGGAACCACCATGTTGACGTCCAAGTCCTCGGCAGCCCTGCTCATCCTGGCCCTTGCGGTCCCGCTAGCCACGCCCCTC
>JAQSXP010000235.1 GCA_029256605.1 Devosia sp.
AGAAGACGCCGAGGTGCGCGAGCAAAAGGCGCGCCTCAAGACCCTCGCCGCGCGCCGGCGCGAGCTCGAGGACATCCAGTGGGAGTTCAAAAAGCAGCGGTTCGACGATCCCCGCTCGAGCTTTGGCGAAGACCGGCTCGTGGGCGACATGCTCAACGATTTCCTGCGCGGTGGGATTTCCGCCGCCTCATATTGGGAGCATTGGCGGCGCTCGCAGAACTGGAACCCCGGCACCAGCGATTGGGGTGGCGGCGAAGGCCTGCCCAATAATGGGCGCAGCGCCAATCCCTGGCCGCAAGGCGGGGGCGGCTTCCAATGGCCCGAAGGCAGCTTTGGCGGTGGCAGCAGGCGCGATGGCGGCGGTGGGCGCCCGCCCGCAGGCGGCGGCGGTTTTTCGCGCCCGCGCACCGGCTCGAGCGGCACGCGCAAGCATGGCGGGTTCAAGACGGGCGGCGGGTTCTAGCACCCGCCACCCGATCTCCAGCCTCAGGCCGGGTTGATGAAGCCGAACACCGCAGCGGCATTGCCGCTCTGCTCGGCAAAGCGCTGGCGATGCACGCGCTGCACCAGCACCTCGCCATTCTCGGGGTTTGCACATATGGCGGGGCGAGCTCGATCACCTCCACACCCGTGTGGCGCAGCTGATGGCGCAGCGACTGGGAATAACTGTGGATCGCCGCCTTGGTGGCACTGTAGGTCGGCGTCGACGCCTTAGGCACAAAGGCGAGGCCCGATGACACGGTCAGCACCGCGGCCCGAGGTTGCGCCAGCAGATGCGGCAGCAAGGCAGCCGTAAGACGGATCGGCCCCAGCAGATTGGTCGCCACGGTCGCCTCGGCAACAGGGAGGTAATCGCCCGCAATCACGTCTTCATCGACCATGATCCCGGCATTGTTGATCACGGCGTTGAGCGCGGGGAAAGCCGCGATCACCCGCTGGGCAAAGTCGCGGATCGCCTCGGGGTCGGTCATGTCCGCGGTGAATGCCGCCATGCCGGGATTAGCGGCGGTGACCGCATCGAGCGCATCCTGGCGCCGCCCGCTGATGATCACCTGATTGCCCGCGCGGTGAAAGGCTTCGGCCAAGCCCCGGCCGATGCCGGAGCCGCCGCCGGTGATGAGAATGGTGTTGCCGCTCATGCGCATGAAAACTCTCCTTGGCTTGTGTCGCCAAGAGTTAAGCCGCATACTCTCCATCGGGAAGTAGGCACCCGAAAGATCCATACGCACCCAAGGGAGAGTGTTGATGCCGCAAGAAGTTTCAGCTCCCTCGATCTACCAGTGGAGCGAGCGCGCTGGCGGCAAGCCGCTCGATCCCGAACTCGATCGCCTGGTGCGCGACATCATCGGCAAGGTCGCCGACAAATGGACCATGCTGATCCTCGAAGCCCTCAATGATCACGGCACGCTGCGCTTCACCGATGTGGGACGCAAGGTCGGCGAGATCAGCCAGAAGATGCTGACCAAGACCTTGCGGCAGATGGAAGCCGATGGCCTCGTGCAACGAACCGTGCATCCGGTGATCCCACCGCATGTGGAATACAGCCTCACCCCAATGGGCCGGAGTCTCGGGGGCGCGTTTTGCGGCGTCTGGCTGTGGGCGGAAGAGCATCACGCGGCTATCGAGGCGAGCCGCAAGGCCTTTGCCGAACGCAATGGCGCGGCTTAATTGGCGGCTGGGGTCGCCATCAGTTCCCAGACATTGCCTTCGCTGTCGGCGAAGTAAGCCGAGTAGCCCCATTCGGACGATGTGCCCGGGGTAATGATCGAGCCACCCGCCACCAGCACCTGGTCGAGAATGGCATCGACTTCGGCGGCATCGGCGGCGCGGTGGCTGAGCACAAAGCCCGGCGAGCCCGCGACGGGCACTTCGAGCCCCGCGGTCTCGGCGATCTGGGTGCGCGGGAACAGCACAAAGCTCAGCCGCTCATCGAGAAGAAACGCCACATGGTCGTCCCCTGCCCCGATCTGGTCGTCGCCCAACTCGAACAGCGCGCGGTAAAAGGCAAAGGCGCGCGGCAGATCATCGACGCCGATGGTGATGATGCTGATGGTTGGCTTCATGGCTGGCGCGCTCCTCGGGCGGTCTCAGTAGGCGTTATTCGTAGTACACGCTGATGCGCTGGCCGCCGATCTCATGGACCTTGATGTCCATCTCGTAAATGCCCGACAGCACTTCGGGGCGGATCATTTCGTCGGCCGGGCCTTGGGCCGCGACCTTGCCATGCTTCATGGCGATGATGAAATCGGAATACCAGGAAGCGAAATTGATGTCGTGCAGCACCAGCACGACCGTCTTGCCCAGCTCATTGGCCGCCTTGCGCAAGAGCTTCATCATGCCCATGGCATGTTTCATGTCGAGATTGTTGAGCGGCTCGTCGAGCAGCACATAGTCGGTGTCCTGGCACAGCACCATCGCCACAAAGGCTCGCTGGCGCTGCCCGCCCGAAAGCTCGTCGAGAAAACGGTCCGACAGCTCGCCCAGATTGAGATAGCCAATGGCATCGTCGATGCGCTTTTCGTCGTCCCGCGTCAGCCGGCCGCGCGAATAGGGGAAGCGGCCAAAGGAAACGAGGTCGCGCACGGTCAGGCGCGCGGTCATGTGGTTGTCCTGGCGCAGGATGGACAGGCGCCGTGCCAGCACTTCGCTGCCGGTCTTGCTGACATCGAGCCCGTCGACGGTGACGGTGCCCTTGTCCATGCTCATGAGGCGGCTGACCATGGACAGCAGGGTCGACTTGCCCGCCCCATTGGGCCCGATAATGGAGGTGATGCCGCCAGCCGGAATGGACAGCGTCACGCCATCCACCACGCAGCTGGCACCATAATGTTTGGTGACGTTGGTGGTGATGATCATCGCCCCGCCCTCCGCAAAACCAGGAAAATAAAGACGATACCACCGAGAAACTCGATGATGATCGAGAGCGCCGTATCGAACTCAAATATGCGCTCGAGCACGGTTTGCCCACCCACAAGGCAGATCACGGCCAGCAGGACGGCCGTTGGCAGCACATATTTATGCTTGCTGTTGCCCACCAGCGAATGGGCGAGGCTCGCCACCAGAAGGCCGAAAAAGGTCACCGGGCCCACGAGTGCCGTCGAGACCGCCACCAGCACCGAAACCATGATCAGCATGGCGGTGATGGTGCGCTTGTAATTGACCCCAAGATTGATCGCATTGGCGCGCCCAAGGGTCAGCACATCAAAGACCGGGATCATCCTGATTACGGCAATGGTCACGACCGCCAGCACGGCATAGGCGAAGAGGAGATGGTCGGTATCGACGCGCGAGAAGCTGGCGAAGAAGCTGTCCTGCAGGACGTTGAAGGCATTGGGATCCATCAAGCGCTGCATGAAGGAAATCACGCTGCGGAACATGATGCCAAAGACAATGCCCACCAGCACCAGCAGGTGCAGGCTGCGCTCCTGCCACACGAAGAGCCAGGAGAAGAGCGCGCTGGCAAAGCCGATCATCACCACCATTTCGAGGAGGAAATGCAGGTCGGGATTGAGGCTGATAAGGCTGCCAATGCCGAAAAAGAACACCAGCGAGGTTTGCAGCAACACGTAGAGGCTATCAAAGCCCATGATCGAGGGTGTGAGGATGCGGTTATTGGTGGCGGTCTGGAACAGCACGGTCGATAGCGCCACCGAATAGCCAACAAGGATCAGCCCGAGGAGCTTGCGGCCGCGGAACGGGATCACGAAGCTCCAGCTGCCCTTGGCGCCCAGCGTCATAAAGCAGACGATGGAGACGAGTGCCAGTATCGACAGGACGACGATCACCAGCACCGGCCGGGTCCAGGTGCGGCGCGAAATGCCCAAAAACGGGGCGTGAGCCGTGGAGAGATCAGGCGGCACTGCGACGGGTCCTGAGCAACAAATAAAGGAAAATGGCACTGCCAATGACGCCGACAACCACCCCGATCGGGATCTCATAGGGGTAGCGGATCACCCGGCCCAGGATATCGCAGGCCACCACGAAGGCCGCGCCCGACACCGCCACCCAGGGCACGGTGCGCCGCATATTATCGCCAACCAAGAGGCTGATGACATTGGGCACGACGAGGCCGAGGAACGGGATGATGCCGACGGAGACCAGCACCACTGCGCTCGAGATCGAGACGATGATGAGCCCCAGTGTCATGGTCTGGTTGTAATTGAGCCCCAGATTGGTGGTGAAATCCTCGCCCATCCCGGCGACGGTGAAACGGTCGGCGGCCCAATACGCGGCGACGGCGCAAACCAGCCCAGGCCAAAGCGATAGGCAAAAAAGCTCGTCACGGCGCCAATAATGCCCGAGAGCATGATGCCGATAAGGGGCACGAGCAGCACATCGCGGGGCGGCACGCTGCGGATCACCCGCAAGAACAGGAAAGTGCCGGCTAGGGCAAACAGCGCTGCCACCATCATCTTGGCCATGATGGGCCAGCCCGGCGCGAGGAGCGTCACCAGCAAAAAGCCGAGCAGCGCGGACTCCGTGGTG
>JAQSXP010000236.1 GCA_029256605.1 Devosia sp.
TCATGCGCTCATTGCCTCACGCCACAGCGAATGGGGAACAGGTAGCAATCGTTTGGTCCCGCTGGTTCTAGAACGCTGCCACAAACAGAACGCCCGCCATGGCAAGCGTCGCCACGCTGAGTCGGTCCTTGAGGGCAAACACCACCGGGTCATCATGCATTTCGCCGCGGCGTGCAACCATCAAGGCCCGCCCGATCCAATAAGCGAGAATGGGCGCGACGAACCACAAGATTTCCGGACGGCTATAGGTGGCGACCACAGCATCGCTCGAGGCATAAAGCAGGAACAGGGTGATCGCGTTGAGCGAAGCGGCTGCCGCAAGCGCCCCGACCATGTGGATGTCATCGTTCCGGTAATCGCGGCTGGTCGCGTCAGGCAGGTTGGCTTCGCGCCGCGCCTGCAGTTCCACATAGCGCTTGATCAGCGCCAGGGACAGGAACCAGGACATGGTGAAGGCCAGCAGCCAAGGCGAGAGCGCTACGGACAAGGCGACCGCACCACCGACCACGCGCACCGAATAAAGGCCGGCCAGCGTGATCACATCGGCAATCATCTTGCGCTTGAGCAGGAAGGTGTAGGCGCTGGTCAGGGCGAAATAGCCCAGCAGAACGCCAAGGAAGGGCAGGGATACCCAGGCCCCCAGCGCCAGGGAAATGCCCAGCAGCACCGGAATGGCCAGCATGGCTTCCGACAGGGGAACCGAACCATTGGCCAGCGGGCGGTGCCGCTTGCTGCGGTGCCCGCGGTCGTCCTGCAAATCGATGAGGTCATTGAGGATATAAACGCTCGAGGCGCAGAGTGAAAAGGCGATCGCGGCCACCAGCACATGCATGAAAGCGGCAAATTCGAACACCTGGCTCGTGATCAGAGGCACGAACACAAGGCCGTTCTTGGCATATTGATGCACCCGCATCAGCTTGGCCCAGGCTCGCCAGCCGGCCCGCTCATGGGTCAGGTGCTCGACATCGTCGCTCGAACTGGCCAGCGCTCGGCCAACGCGGGCAGGGGCTCGGATCGCCAGCGCCTTAGCTGCGTGCGGCCACACATGCAGATCGGCCGCATCATTGCCGATATAGTCGAAGCCCTTCTCCCCGAAAGCCTCCACCAGCTTGTGCGCCTTGACCTTGCCGGCGCAATTGGTCAGCTCGTCGGTGGCAAACCAGCCATCGAAGAGCTCGAGATGATCAGCGACCGCGCCCACCAGCACTTCATGGCTGGCTGAAGCGAGATAAACCGGGCGCCCTTCGGCGCGCGCCTGGCGAATGCAGCGCAGCACCTCTTCATCATAGGGCAGCACGGCCGGGTCAAACACGGCCGTGGTCGCCAGCCGGTGCTTGAGCGCTGCCTTGCCCTGCTTGAGCGCAGAAACCAGTTCCAGCAGCGCCAGCGGGCGCCGCGACAGTTCGGCAAAAGCCGTTTCAATCAAGAGATCAGAGCGCAGCAAAGTGCCATCGAGATCTACCACCAGGGGGCGGAGATGCTCGCTGTGCTTGAGAACGGCGATGTTGCCATCGGAATCAACGGTGGCATCCCGCAGATAAGGTGGCCGCTTGGGCCGGGCATTTCGTGCCGAGAACTTCAGGACTTCAGTTGCATGCTGCTCAAGTTCACTCACGTATCACCTGCTTGGGAAGAAGGGCCGAACCCCACCACAAACCAGAGAAAGCCCGTGCGCGTTCCCTTCATTGGTCATCGATAATGTGAAGCAATGAAAGCGCGCCTTCGCCCCCCGAAAGCTGCATGGGAGCTATGTTGTTGTAAAAGGGCTGCAAAAGCCCGGCAAGGCGAGACACCAAGCATGATGAATCGGCGCTAAGGCAAATCCTCGCGTCCACCAAAACTGACAATGCAAAATGAAAAGCTGGAGCGGGTGAAGGGAATCGAACCCTCGTCGTAAGCTTGGGAAGCTTCTGCTCTACCATTGAGCTACACCCGCACGGGCTTCTAGATGCGCGAAAGCTCGAAAGCCGTCAAGCCATTCCGCCGCTTCTAAGCCGCAAACTCGCCGGCGCGGGAACCGCCCGCCAGCCGCGGCGTTGGGAGAGCACCATCTCTTTGGAGCACAGCGTCATGGGTATTATCTGGACCATCATCATCGGTTTCGTCGCCGGCGTCATCGCCAAGTTTATCATGCCAGGCAACAATGAGCCCTCGGGCTTCATCCTCACCACCATCCTGGGCATCGTGGGCGCCTTTGTTGCGACCTTCCTTGGTCAGGCACTTGGCTGGTACAGCGCCGATGAGGGTGCAGGTTTTATCGGCGCCATCGTGGGCGCAGTGATCGTGCTGGCAATCTGGGGCTTCATCGCCCGTCGCCGTTAGGCGGCCCTGAACAGGAGAAGCAAAATGAAACGTGGCGGCCCTTCAATGATGGCCCTGCTGGGCCTGCTGGCGGTTGCCGGCTACCAGAACCGCGACAAGCTTGGTGAACTGCTCGGTAATGTGAACCGGCAGGGCGGGCTCGCCGGACAAGGCGGCCCTGATCAGTTGGGCCGCGGCAACACCCAGGCCGGTGGGCTGGGCGGGCTCGGCGGCATGCTGGGTGGCATGCTCGGCGGCGGTGCCGCCGGTGGCGGTCTGGCAAGCGTGCTGAGCGGCGGGCTCGGCGATCTGGTGGATAGTTTTACCCAGTCGGGCCGGGGCAACAAGGCCCAGAGCTGGGTCGGAACCGGCGCCAACGAGACTTGCGACACCAGCGATCTCGAAGAAACCCTGGGCGAGGAAACCATCACCACGCTCACCCAGCAGACCGGCCTGTCGCGCAGTGAATTGCTGCAGCGCCTCTGCCAGACCCTGCCGGACGCGGTTAATCAGTTGACCCCGAGTGGCCGGGTTCCCGATGAAGCCGAGGCTTCGCGCATCATCACCTGATCCGCTCGCGCCGTTCTCAACAGTATCATTCAGGCCCTGCCCCTCTCAGGGGTAGGGCTTGAAGTGCTTTGAAAGCTTGAGCGTCTGCGCCTGATAGTTGGAGTTGAGCTCCGTGCCGTAAAGCCGGTCCGGCCGCTCGGCGAGCTTTTCATAAATCAGCCGGCCGATGGTCTGCCGGTGCCCCAGCAGAAACGGCACTTCCCGGCTGCGCACTTCCAGCACGGCTCGGCTGCCGGTACCGCCCGCGGGCGAATGGCCAAAGCCGGGGTCGAAGAACCCCGCATAATGCACGCGGAATTCCCCCACCAGCGGATCGAACGGCACCATTTCGGCCGCGTGGGTGGGCGGCACATGCACCGCCTCGTCGCTGACGAGAATGTAGAACTCATCGGGATCGAGGATCAGCTCGTCGCTGCCCCGGTTGAGGATCGGCTCCCAAAAATCGAGCACGTCGAGCGCGCCCTTGCGGTCCACGTCCACCACCGCCGTGTGCCGCTTGGAGCGAAAGCCCACGAGCCCGTTTCGGCCTTCGCCCTTGAGGTCGATTGACAGCGCCACCCCGTCACCCACGGGGTGATTGCCGCCGAAGACGAGCTTTTCGAGCCCATGCAGCGCCAAATGTTCAGCTTGTGAGAGGCGCGTCTCCCCAACGCGAAAACGCATCTGCGACAAGCGCGAGCCGCTGCGCACCAGAATGGGAAAGGTGCGCGGGCTCACTTCGAGATAGAGCGGGCCGTGATAGCCCGCCGGCATCTGGTCAAAGCCGCGCGCCCGGTCCCCGATTACGCGGGTGAACACATCGAGCCGACCGGTCGAGCTCTTGGGGTTGGTTGAAGCGCTTACGCTTGGCGGCAAGGCCAGGCTTTCCTGCAGCGGCACGAGATAAACGCAGCCGCGCTCCAGCACCGCCCCGCCCGAAAGGTCGATCTCATGCAGCTTGAGCGCATCGATCCGCTCGGCCACCGAATGATCCGG
>JAQSXP010000237.1 GCA_029256605.1 Devosia sp.
AAGGCGGTTCGCTCGCCAGGCTCGACCCTCAAGCCGCTAATCTATGGGCTGGCCTTCGAACTGGGGCTCGCCCATCCCGAAAGCCTGATCGAAGATCGGCCTACCGCCTTTGGCAGCTATGTGCCGGTTAATTTCGATGGTTATAGCCGTGGCACGGTCAGCATCCGCCAGGCATTGACGGAGTCGCTCAACATTCCCGCCGTGGTGGTGCTCGATGCCGTGGGCACCGCCCGGCTCGTGTCGCGGCTGCGGCGAGCGGGCGCTACGCCTCTCCTGCCCAAGGGCGCCGCGCCGGGGCTGGCCATGGGTCTGGGCGGCGTGGGCCTGACCTTGCGCGACCTCGTTTCCGTCTACGCCGCCCTTGGCCGGGGCGGCACGGCGGTGCGCCTGCATGAAACCACCGCGGGCGCGAGCGCTACCTCTTCCGCACCCGTGCTCGATCCCGCGGCCGCCTGGTATGTCGCTGATATCTTGGGCGATGTGCCACCCCCGCTCAACGGTTCGCCCGGCCGCATCGCCTACAAGACCGGCACCTCCTATGGCTATCGCGATGGCTGGGCCATCGGCTTTGATGGCCAGACCGTTATCGGCGTCTGGGTCGGACGGCCTGATGGAGCGCCCGTGCCTGGCCTTTCCGGTGTCATGGGCGCCGCCCCGATCCTTTTTGAAAGTTTCGATCGACTGGGCGCGCCCGCCGTGCCGTTGCGGCAACCGCCAGCGGGCGTGCTGTTGGGCGCCAATGCGGATCTGCCCGCGCCGTTGCGCCGCTTCCGCCATCCCGATGAAACCCGCGTCGCCCAACAAACCGGGCCCGAGATCGCGTTTCCGCTCGACGGCGTCGATCTCGACCTGGGGCTAGCGGCGGGATCGGCAGGAGCCCTCACCGTCAAGATCCGCAATGGCTCCCCGCCCTTCACTGTCTTTGCCAATGGCGCGCCGATCGCGAGCGGCGCCTTTGCCCGCCAGAACAGCTGGCGACCGGATGGGCCGGGCTTTGTTGAACTGGCTGTGGTGGATGCCGAGGGACGGGCAGACGCCGCCACCGTGTTTGTTCAATAGCGGCATGTACTTGCATCTGCTTATTTGTGATGCAACCGAATTGGTTAGCCGTTTATTTACCGTGCTGGAAGTCAGTCGGGGTTTACGTGTTGATCAAGCTTGAGCGCCTGTTGCCCAAAACTCGGGTGCCCTGGGACGCGGTGGTGGTGACCGTGCGGGAGTCTCTGGGGCGAACCGTCGCCGATGTCGCTGCGGTGGATGTGATTGCAGATTTTCCCTTGCCCGTGCCGGCAGCCCTAGCCGCCGCCGAGGAGTTGCGCCAAAAGACCGGCCTTAACCGCATTGTCGTCATGGTGGAAGATGAACGGCTGTGGCGCAATGACTGGGGCGAATTGGCCTGAAGTCGCTGCCTGAGCCGGAGCGGAAGGCGATAAGCTGTCGCAGGCCTTTACTTTGCCGCACCAAGCGCTTATCTGTGCTGCATGCGCGTTGCCAGCCAGATCGGCTGCTGTTTTTCGGCGCGGCTTCCTCCGTTTTATTGCGAAGGTTTGGATGACCGCTGGCCCCTGGCCGAGCGGCTATTGAGCTTGACCTTTTGCAGACGGGGAAGCACTGGCGGTGTCGCAGGTGCGACATTTCATCCGCTGCTGCCGAAGAGCGGAACTTGAACGCGTTGTTCGCTGTTCCCCGGGACGGAAAACAGGTCTGGCGGCCAGAGGGTTCTGATGAACCTCACCGCAAAGGCCGCGCCGCAATGGTCGCAGCCCACCTGTATTCCGGCCTAACCACCAACCCTGCCAACATCCACAATAGGAGCGCGGCAGGAATTCGCCGAAGCGCGTTGCGCCGGCGAGTTAGCATAGCCCCCGCTCCAGTGGGGTTTGTAACGAGATAGAATGACACAGACCGACTTTACTGCCCCCGCCGAACTATATCTTGGCCGTGACCCCCAGACCGCTTTTGCCCAAGGCGCCAAGCGCTTCCGCACCGCCGCCCAAGCCATCCGCTTTGCCGTGGAGGAAGCCGCACCCGTGAGCCTGCATGGCGCCTTGTTGCAGGTGGGGGACCGGGCTTATCGCAAGAATGAGCTGACCAATCTGTACCGCAGCGCCGAATTCCCGCTGCCGCGCAAGAACTGAGCCATAAAGGCCGGCGGCCCGCCCCCGGCCCAATTCGACGAATGAAAACGGCGCCAGAATGAATTTCTGGCGCCGTTCTTTTTGTCTGTGGGGCCAGATGCCCCTTGCCCAGGCGGGGCTTACTGGATCTTGACGCCGGCGTCGGCGATCACGGGCGCCCAGCGCTGCACTTCAGCCTGCACATATTCGCCCAGTTCCTCAGGGGTCGAGCCCACCACCACGGCCCCCACTTCCGCGAGGCGCGCGGAGACGGCCGGGTCCTGCACCGCCGCGACGGCTGCCTCGTTGAGTGCGGCAATGACTTCGGGTGGTGTGCCGGCCGGAGCAAAGAGGGCGTTCCAGGTATTGGTTTCGTAGCCGGCCACCCCTGACTCATCCATGGTGGGCAAGTCGGGAAAGCTCGGCGAGCGCTCCAGCGTCGTCACTGCCAACGCCCGCAACGTGCCCGCTTTCATGTGCTCGGTGGCTGAAGGGAGATTGTCGAAAATGATCGGCACGGCGCCGCTGATCGCATCCACCAGCGCGGGACCCGAACCCTGATAGGGCACATGCACCATATCGACGCCAGCCATGGACTTGAACACTTCACCCGAGAGATGGAGCGGCGTGCCATTGCCCGAAGAGGCATAGGCGTATTCCTCGGGCTTGCTCTTGAGCTCGGCGATCAGCTCCTCGACATTCGTGGCCGGGAAGTCGGGGTTGACCAGGAGCACATTGGGCACGGTCACCAGCAGCGAGATCGGCGTGAAGTCGGCCACCGGGTCAAAGGGCGGCGTGGCGTAAAGCGAGGCGCTAAGCGCATGGGTCGCGATCGTGCCCATGAGGATGGTGTAGCCATCGGGCGCAGCATCGGCCACGGCCGTTGCGCCCAGCACGCCCCCGGCGCCGGCCTGGTTGACCACCAGCACCTGCTGGCCCAGCTGCTGGCTCATGGCTTCAGCCACCACGCGCCCCACCAGATCGGTCGAGCCGCCGGGCGCAAAGGGCACGACGAGGTTGATGGACTTGGAGGGGAACGTCTCCTGCCCCAGGGCTGGCGTGGCCAGCACCGTGGCGAGCGACAAGGCGGCGGCAAGCAAAGTCTTTGATTGCATATAGTCCTCCCGAATGATGGGGCGAAGCCGCTCTGCGGCGGACATTCGCCCCGTTGATTAAGCATTAAAGCGCGGTCTTAGTCCTCCTCGACAAAAACCTCCTGGCGTTTCTTGCGGATATTGGGCAGCACCGCGATCACCACCGCCAGAACCGCCAGGGCGAGCAAGGTTGCCGAGATCGGCCGGGTCACAAAGATCATCGGATCGCCGCGCGAGATGATCATGGCGCGGCGCAGATGCTCTTCGAGCAGCGGCCCCAGCACAAAGCCGAGCAGCAGCGGCGCCGGCTCGCAGCCGAACCGGATCAGCACATAGCCGACAATACCGAAGAACCCGATCGCGTAGATGTCGTAAATGTTCTGATTGATCGAAAAGCACCCAATACAGGCGAAGAGCACGATGGCGGGGAACAGCGCGCGATAAGGAATGGACAGCAGTTTCACCCACAGCCCGATCAGCGGCAGGTTGAGCAGCACCAGCAGCACATTGCCGATCCACATCGAAGCAATGATGCCCCAGAACAGCGCCGGCTGGTCGTTGATGACGTTGGGACCGGGGGTGATGCCCTGGAGAATAAAGGCACCCACCATCAGCGCCATCACCGGATGGGCGGG
>JAQSXP010000238.1 GCA_029256605.1 Devosia sp.
GGCCGGGGCGCGCATCGTCAAGTCAGGCAATTTCTCCCTCGGCATGGCCGTGCTCTCCAACCTCGTGGAACAGGCCGCTGCGGCTCTGGCCGACTACGACATCGAAATCGTCGAAATGCATCATAGTCGCAAGGTCGATGCCCCCTCGGGCAGCGCCCTCATCCTCGGGGAAGCGGCCGCGCGCGGTCGCGCCGTGTCGCTAGAGGAAAAATCCGTGCGCGTGCGTGATGGCCATACCGGCCCGCGTGAAGCCGGCACGATCGGCTTTGCCACCCTGCGCGGCGGCACGGTCGTTGGCGATCACAGCGTCATCTTTGCCGGCCCCGGCGAGCGCCTCGAGCTTGGTCATCGTGCCGAAGACCGCTCGATCTTTGCCAATGGCGCCCTGCGCTCCGCGCTCTGGGCCCGCGATCAGGCCCCCGGCCTTTACACCATTGCCGATGTGCTCGGCCTCACCCAGTCATCAAGGACCTCATCATGACCGGCACCCTGATCCTTGTCCGTCACGGGCAAAGCGAGTGGAACCTGCTCAACCTCTTTACCGGCTGGCGTAACCCCGACCTGACCGAGCAGGGGATGGGAGAGGCCCGCGCCACCGGCAAGGCGCTGAAGGCCGCTGGCATCGTGCCCGACCTTTATTACACCTCGGCTCTGCGCCGCGCCCAGCACACGCTCGATCTGATGCTCGAGGAAATGGGCGTTCTGAATTGCACCATCATTCGCAACACTGCGCTCAATGAACGCGACTATGGCGACCTCTCGGGTCTCAACAAGGATGATGCCCGCGCCAAATGGGGCGAGGAGCAGGTGCTGATCTGGCGCCGCTCCTATGATGTGCCCCCTCCCGGCGGCGAATCGCTCAAGGACACGGCGGCCCGCACTTTGCCTTACTACGAAGCCGAGATCCTGCCGCGTCTCCAGGCCGGCCAAACCATCCTCATTGCTGCCCATGGCAACTCGCTGCGCGCCATGGTCATGGCCATTGAGGGGCTGACGCCCGAGCAGATTCTCAAGCGCGAGATCGCGACCGGCCAGCCCACGGTGTACGAGATCGGCAGCGACGGGGCGCTGGAGCGCCGCATCGAGCTCTAGGTTTCACGTGAAACCGGGTGGGTGGCCGAAATGACCCCGGCTTCCCACCCCAGGATCGCGCGCTTGCGCGGCACGCCCCAATGATAGCCAGTCAGCGCCCCTGAACTGCCCACCACCCGGTGGCAGGGTACCACAAAGCTGATCGGGTTCTTGCCCACCGCCGCCCCTACCGCCCGCGATGCCGAGGGCCGTCCCACCTGACGCGCCACCTCTGCATAGGTGCTGGCCTGCCCCAGTGGGATCGACAACAGCGTCTCCCACACCTTGACCTCGAAGTCGGTGCCGATCAGGACTACCCGCACCGGCTGCTCGGGGGACCAATGCTCGGGCGAAAACACCTGGGCGACCATCGGCGCAATGCGCGCATCGTCGCGAATGAACCGGGCATTGGGCCAGCGCTGCGCCAGATCCTCGAAGGCCCGCTCGATGCTGGTCTCGCCATCAGCAAACCCCAGCCCCGAGATACCGTATTCGGTGGCAGTCACGACAGCCGTCCCGAACGGGGAGGGGGCCGCGCCCCAGATCATATCGATCCCCGCGCCACCTGCCCGGAACACGCCGGGCGGCATCGCCTCATAGGTCACGAACAGATCATGCAGCCGCGAGGTCGAGGAGAGGCCCACTTCATAGGTGGTGTCGAGCACGCTTTGCCGGCTCGCCAGCAGCGATTTGGCATGGTCGAGCGCCACCGCCTGGGCAAAGGATTTGGGCGTTAGCCCGCACCAGCGGCGAAACAATTCGCTGAGTGATCGCTCGCTCTGCCCCAGCGCGCGGGCGAACCGGGCGAGATCGAGTTCATCGGGGCCCGTTTCGCTGAGATAGCGAATGGCCGCGCGGATCGCCTCGTAATCATCGGCTGCGGATATGGTCACATGCGTGTTCATGGGGAGGAAGCTAGGCCAATGCGCCCCCGCAAGCGACCCGAAAACGACGTCTAGGCGCGCGCCTTGCGCAGGGCCGAACCGAAGGCCTTGCTGAAGCTCGACAGGTCATCGGGATGCAAGAACGCCCCCACCGGCGTATCGAGCCCTCCCGAGCGCAGCAACAGCCCCGTCGTGCGCTCGTTGATATCGCGCTCGATCACCAGCCGCACTTGGCGTGGGTCAAACAGTTGCGTGCTGGTTTCGCCCTTGGCCCCGATGCTGGTCAGCTCGAGCCGATCCTTCCACAGCCGCACCTGCTCGGCCTGCTTGCCGCCCTTGATCGAGGCATGCATCGCCCAGGCAATGGCCAGCACGTCTAGGCCCATGAAACCGATCACCGGCCAGGCGCCCATCGAGAAAAAGATAACCCCCGGAATCAGCGCGAGGACGCCTGCCAGGGCAACAACGAACCAGCCACCGCGTCGCGACAAGGAGCGGTGTGGCGTCAGCCTAGCTGCAAAGAGCGGCGCTGTGGTTGTAGCTTGCATCGACATGGTAAAGCTCTCAAGCCATATAACCCCAAAGCGGGGAGTGAGAAAATGCCGCCATTAAAAAAAGTGAAGTCACTGCCTCCCGCGACTATCGCGGCGATCTTCGAGCGCTTCCACAGCATAGACCCTGAGCCAAAAGGCGAACTCGAATATGTCAACGCCTTCACTTTGTTGGTAGCGGTGGTGCTCTCGGCGCAAGCGACCGATGCTGGCGTCAACAAGGCGACCCGCGCGCTCTTTCAACTCGCGCCCACCCCCGCCGCAATGGTGGCGCTTGGCCCCGAGCGCATCGAGGACATGATTCGCACCATTGGCCTGTTCCGCACCAAGGCCAAGAATGTCTATGCCCTCAGCCAAAAGCTCCTGGCCGAGCATGGCGGCGAGGTCCCGGCTGATCGCGAGGCGCTGGAATCCCTGCCCGGCGTCGGGCGCAAAACCGCCAATGTCGTGCTCAACATCTTTTTTGGCCAGCCCACCATGGCCGTCGACACCCATGTGTTTCGGGTCAGCAACCGCACCGGCATCGCTCCAGGCGCCACGGTGCTGGCAGTGGAAACCCGGCTCATGCAGGTTATTCCACCTGAGTATGCGCTCCATGCCCATCACTGGTTGATCCTGCACGGCCGTTATATCTGCAAGGCGCGCAAGCCTGAATGCTGGCGATGCCCCATCCGGCAATGGTGCCTGTTCGAGCCCAAGACGCCCGCACCCGGCGGCGGCCCTCAGCCGCTCTCGAGCTAGCTGCCGTAACCCCGCGCCATCATCGCGGCAAAGATCGGGATCAGGATCAGGATCCCCAGTTCAGCATGCAGAAACCGCCGCTGCCGCCGCACTTCTCCTTCAGTGGGAAGAAAGCCGGGATCCCGGCCTAGCGCCTTGCGCCAGCGCGAGAACGCGACCGTCGGCGAAATCGACAGCAAACCCACTGCGGCAAACGCAGCCATCTTCCCCCAGAAGGCGTGATTGCCGAAGTAATAGTCCGGCCCCGCCGCGCCCCAATAAAGGCGCATGATACCGACGACAACGACGACCACCGCGGCCATGCCATAGACCGCATCGAGCCGCGCCAGCCGGCCGACCGCCGCCCCGTCGAGCCCCGGCCGCAGCAGCACGAATTCGGCCCCGATGACGCCTACCAGCGTAAACACCGCCAGATGATGACCAATGGCGAGAACAAGATCCAAGTCCATTTTAGGCTCCGGTGTTGACGCTGTTCACATGCTAGTTTAGGCATGTGAACAATGTCAACTTCGAACCACCCACCCTATCACCACGGCGATTTGCGCAACGCTCTGCTCGAGGCGGCCCTCACCATTCTCGAGCGCGAAGGGGAGGC
>JAQSXP010000239.1 GCA_029256605.1 Devosia sp.
TGGGCGCACTTCGTTCCGCAGGGCTGCCGAAGACAGGGGTGGGCGCCCGACCGGCCGCGGGATCGGGCCGAAATCCTTGAAGCCGGGATCGAGCAGGGGCGCTTCATCGGCCGGATTGGCCGGCATGGCATCGCCCTTGGACGCGGCCAGTGCGGTCAGCATGGCTTCGAGCCCCGCCATTTCGGCGGCAGCTTTCGAGGGCTTGCTCGTTTCGCGCGCTGGCGTTGCGGCAGCAGTGCTTTGGGCCGCTTCCCGCTCGCGCAGCGTCGCCTCAAGCCGCGCCAGCCGTTCGGCGGTGTCCTTGCCGGCAGTGTTGAAGAGGGCGGCCATCCGCCCTTCCAGCGCCGACAGGTTCTCTTCGCTGAGAACCGGCGCCGCCGCTGGCGCGGCACCCGCAACCGCCTGCGAGGTTTTCTCTGCCACCAGAGTGGCGAGCGCTTCGATATCGGGCTCGCGGCCGGCGCGCTTGATCAGGCTGCCAATGCGGTCTTCAATGCTTTTAAGGCTTTCGGGGCCGAACATCGCCACGGGTGCGGGCGCCTTGCGCGTCACCGCATCGCTGGTGCGCTCGGCCACCATGGTTGCCAGCGCCTCGAGGTCGGGCGCATCTGCTTCGCGCGCCGAATAGAGACTGGCGAGGCTATTGAGCTGGGCGCCGGCTTCGTCCATGCGCTCCATCAGCAGCTTGAGCTGGTTTTCCACCTGCGTGTTGTCAGGCACCGGAACGGGCTTGGCGGCAAGGTCGGTCAGCACTTCGAGCTGGTTTTCAATGCGCGCGAAGCGCGGCTCCATGCCCGCGATCACCGCCTGGCGCAGCGCCAGGATGTCGCTCTTGAGCCCATCGATGTCCTCGTTGCGTTCTTCAAAGGCGACGATACGAGCCGCCAGGGCATCGACCTTGGCCACGAGCTTGCTGGGCTGGGCTTCACGCTCCTTGATGGCCTGGGTGAAGGCAGCCAGGTCCGAAGTCAGGCGCTCAAAGTCGCCCGATCCGAGCGCCACATTCTTTTCGATCGCATCGATGCGGTCATAGACATTCCTGACGCTGTTCTCGATGGCGTCCATGGCCGGCGCCAGCACTTCAGCGCCTGCAGGCTTGGGTTCATGGGCCCGCCGGTCTTCGCGCAGGATTTCGCGCTCCATCTGCTCGGCCTGCAGCTCGGCAAGCTTGCCCACCGTCGCCGAAACATCATCGAGCCGCATATTGATGGCGGAAAGATCGACCTGCGGGGCGTCCCCGATCAGGCGCGCCAGGCTGCCGATCTGCGCTTCGAGCCGCTTGACTTGCCCGGTCTCGCCCACGGCACCGGCCAGCAATTCCACCACATGGGTGAGCTGTTCGACTTGGCTCGCAACTTCGCGCACCCCATGGCCATCGCGCTGGGATTTGAGCTCGCCTTCGAGCCGGGCCAAGCGGCTGGACAGTCCGCCGACAAGCCCGCTCAGTTCACGGAATTCGGGCATGTCATTGGCCTGCCGGCGCAGCGCAGCTGCAGGCGCCGACATCTGGCGGCCGCGGATTTCGGCGATTGCCAGCTCCAGCGCATCGGTGTCCTGACCGATCTGGCTTTCCTCGCGCACGGCAAAGCGGTCCACGGCACGCTTGACGGTTTTGAGCGCTTCGTTGCGGCGCATGGCGGGGCGGGGGGCTTCGACCTGCCCACGCAGGCTGCGCACGCGCTCGGCCAGTCCATCCAGTTCGGGATCGTCCCGCTCAACTTGCACATAACGCCCCTCGACCTGGTCGAGCAGGGCTACCAGTTCACCGCGCAGGGCCTGCCACTCGCCCGCCTTGGATGGCGTGGTGGTTTCGGCCGGTACGTTTTTGGCAGCAGCGCGGGCCATAGGTGTCCCCTGATGGGTTGCGGCAAAGCCCTCGCGATGCAACACGAAGGTAGGGAGCCCCATTTGGCGAAAACATGGTAAACATCCCGTTAAGCATTGTAGCATTTTGACAATGCCCCGGCGCTCCGGTGCGGCTAAGTGCCGGTCAGTGCTTACCCCTCGGCTCCAGGAGAACCACTATTCATGACGCGCCGCCGCATCATCATCGTTGATGACCACCCGCTGTTTCGCGCTGCGCTCCGCCAGACGCTCTCGGGCGGCGATGCCACGGTCAGTGTCGAGGAAGCGGGGGATCTGGCGAGCCTAAGCGCAGCGCTCGATGCTGATCGGGACTGCGACCTGGTGCTGCTCGATCTCAATATGCCTGGCGTGCGCGGTTTTTCCGGCCTGCTGCTGCTGCGCGCGCAATATCCAGAAATTCCGGTGATGATCATCTCGGCGGTGGAGGATGCAGTAGTAGTGCGCCGCGCCTTTGAGCTGGGTGCTGCCGGATATCTGCATAAGTCGGTGGGGCCCACCGAAATTCGCCGCGCCATTGAGACCGTCCTGTCAGGCGAAGTCTTCGTGCCCGAAGGGGTGAGCCTTGGTGTCGAGGACGGCAATTCCGCCCTGATGCGGCGCCTTGCAACCCTCACGCCCCAGCAGGTGCGCGTGCTGATGATGCTGAGCGACGGGCTGATGAACAAGCAGATTGCCTATGAGCTCTCGATCTCCGAAGCCACGGTCAAGGCCCATGTCTCGGCCATTCTGCAAAAGCTCGATGTCGACAGCCGCACCCAGGCCGTGATCGCCGCCTCGCGCATCGAGGATGGTCAATTCGAGGCGCTGTTCGCCACCGGCGCTGACAAGCCCTGACTTCCTTTTAGGCCGAGCGCTTGACCGGTCGGCCGCTTTGGCTGGCAAGGCCGGTGATCGCCGCGCGCAGGGCCGCGGGCTTGACCGGCTTGGTGACCACGGCCACCCCGCGCTCCTCGGCCAGCGTGCGCACGGCGGGGCTGCGATCGGCCGTCACCAGCGCCGCCGGCAGATGCCCGCCCAAATTGTGCCGCAGCCACTCGATGGCATCGAGCCCCGAGGTTTGGTCGAGGTGATAATCCATCAGCACGAGATCGGGATACCACCCCTCCAGCAGCCGCTCGCGGTCAATCTGCTTGAGTGAGAGCGCCGAGCGCACATCGCATCCCCAATGGGCCAGCAATCCCTCCATGGCTTCGAGGATCGAGCGCTCATTGTCGACGCACAGCACCTTGAGGTTGAGCACGCCAAAGGCCGGCTCGGCCGGCGCCAGATCATTGCCGCGCACCGGGGTGACCGCCCGGGCGATCGGCAGGAACAGCGAAAACCGCGATCCGCGCCCAACCTCGCTATCAAGCTCCAGCGTCAGCCCCATTGCCGCTACCAGCCTTTGTACGATCGACAAGCCCAGCCCAAGGCCTTGCGCCATGCGCGCGCCCCGCTCGAGCCGCGAAAACTCGGCAAAGACCAGCCGGTGCTGGTCGCGGGCAAAGCCAATGCCGGTATCGATCACATCGAGCCGCAGCCTTTGGCCGCGGCGCCGCAAGCCCACCAGCACCTTGCCGCCGGGCGGGGTATATTTGATGGCGTTGGATACAAGGTTCTGCACGATACGGCCCACCAGCGTGCGATCCACCAGCACCGCATTCTTGGTCGGCAGGATACGCAGCGTAATGGAGCGCTCCCGCGCCATGGGCCCGAATTCCAGTTCCAGCCGCTTGAGCAGCTCATTGGCATTGACCGGCACGGGCGCGGGCCGCAACACGCCGCTATCGATGCGCGATATGTCGAGCAGCGCGCCCATGATGTCTTCCACCGCTGTCAGCGAGGCCTCAATGGAATTGGCAAGATCCGCCAGCCCGGTTGATTTGGCGCGCTCCATCAGCGTCGCGGTATAAAGCCGGGCGGCATTGAGCGGCTGCAGCAGGTCATGGCTCGCCGCCGCCAGGAACCGCGTCTTGTCG
>JAQSXP010000240.1 GCA_029256605.1 Devosia sp.
GCCGACAATCCGGGCCCGGAGAACTGGACCGATCTCGTGCCCCACCAGCAGGGCGTGCTGATCCTCGACACCACCGTCATCCGCAATCACCTGCTGCGCCTCGAGCGCTTCGAGGGCCTGCCCCGCATCATCGTGCGCGACCTGCGCACCTCGGCCGAGGACACTGTCGGGTTCGACGAGGAAGCCTATTCGCTGGGCATGTCGGTGGGCTACCAATTCGATACCTCGACCTTCCGCCTCACCTATTCCTCGCCCACGACCCCCTCGCGCACCTATGACCTCGATCTCGAGACCGGCGAGCGCACGCTGTTGAAAGAGCAGGAAGTGCCCTCGGGCCACAACCCCGCCGATTACGTGACGCGGCGCCTGTTTGCCACCGCGCCCGATGGCGAACAGGTCCCGGTCACCGTGCTTTATCGCCAGGGCACTTCGCTTGATGGCACAGCCCCTGCCCTGCTTTACGGCTATGGCGCCTATGGCATGTCCATGCCCGCTGCGTTTTCGGTGTCGGCGCTGTCGCTGGTGGATCGCGGCTTCATCCATGCCACCGCCCATATCCGGGGCGGCATGGAAAAGGGCTATCGCTGGTATGCCCAGGGCCGGCGCGAGCACAAGACCAACACCTTCACCGACTTCATTGCCGCCGCCGAAATGCTGATCGCGCAAGGCTATACCGCCAAGGGCCGGATCGTCGCGCAAGGCGGCTCGGCCGGCGGCATGCTGATGGGCGCCGTCGCCAATATGCGGCCCGATCTGTGGGGCGGGATCCTCGCGCAGGTGCCGTTTGTCGATGTCCTCAACACCATGCTCGACGACACCCTCCCCCTCACCCCGCCCGAATGGCCCGAATGGGGCAATCCGCTGCTTTCGGCCGAGGATTATCGGCGCATCGCCAGCTACGCACCCTATGAGCAGGTGAGCGCGCAGGATTATCCGCCCATCTTTGCCCTTGCGGGCCTCACCGATCCGCGCGTCACCTATTGGGAGCCCGCCAAATGGGTCGCCAAATTGCGTGCAACCAAAACCGGCGCGGCGCCGCTTTACCTCAAGACCAATATGGGCGCAGGGCATGGCGGCGCTTCGGGACGGTTCGACCGTATCAAGGAGACCGCCATGTGCTATGCCTTTGCGCTCGATTGCGTCGGGCTGGCGCAATCAACTCAATCAGCGCAGGGCTGATTGCAGCAATGCCGGCAAGCTCTTATAGGCTTGGACCCGGCCCGGATTTATCGATTCAACAGGAGGCTACTCATGGCTTTTGAACTGCCCGAACTGCCCTATTCCAAGGACGCGCTTGGCCCCTATATGTCGGCCGAAACGCTGGAGTTTCACCACGACAAGCACCACCAGGCCTATGTGACCAACGGCAACAAGCTGCTGGAAGGCTCGGGGCTGGAAGGCAAGAGCCTCGAAGAAATCGTGCAGGCGAGCTTTGGCACCAATCAGGGCCTCTTCAACAATGCCGGCCAGCACTACAACCACGTGCATTTCTGGCAGTGGATGAAGCCCAATGGCGGCGGCAACAAGCTTCCCGGCGCGCTGCAGGCAGCCATCGACTCCGATCTGGGCGGTTTTGACAAGTTCCGTGCCGATTTCATCAATGCCGGCACCACCCAGTTCGGTTCGGGCTGGGCGTGGCTGTCGGTCAAGAACGGCAAGCTCGAAGTCACCAAGACCGCCAATGGCGAGTCCCCGCTCGTGCATGGCGGCAAGCCGATCCTGGGCGTCGATGTATGGGAACACTCCTATTACATCGACTACCGCAATGCCCGCCCGAAATATCTCGAAGCCTGGTTCGATAATCTCGTGAACTGGGAACATGTCGAGCAGATGTTCACCGAAGCGCGCGGCTAAGCGCTCGGTCTGATGATCTGGAAAGCCCGTCGCACCAGCGGCGGGCTTTTTTGTTTGTGGCACCAGCAAGGGTGGGAAGCGATCTGTTTGGCTTTCCACAACTTATGCTGCCCGGTTAACGGCTTTGCTTCGCCCGACTCAAGCTCACCTGCTAACCCTTTGTTTACTATTGAGGGTTGGTGCGTGTCCTTGTCAGGCAAACTGATTGCCGTTTTTGTAGCCAATGACGCTCTGTCATCGCTGCTGGCGATGGTTCTGGCCGGCGATCTGCGCCTGCGCGTGCGCCAGTTCGATTGCGAAGCGGCGCTGCTCGCCTATATGCGCCTCGCCCCTGTCGACGTGCTGATCGTCGATTTCGATCACGACGGCCGCCCTGCCTATGAAATGGTGGAAGCGATCCGGCTCGATCTCACTATCCTGTCGCGCGAGGTGCCGGTGATTGCCCTCACCCGCGCCATCACCCCACCCATGCGCCATCAGGCGATCAGCGCCGGCATTGATGAAGTGGTGATCAAGCCGATGTCGCCGCGCCACCTGCTGCAGCGGGTGCAGGAGCGGCTACGCGCCAGCGCCGCCGCCGGCTACAGCCCGCTGCCGGTTTATCGCGGTCCCGAACGGCGCAAGAACCTGCCCGGCATCTCGCCCCAGCCGCTGCACAACCGGCGCGTTTCGGACAATGTGGTGCATCTCTTCCCCGATGGGCGCCCGCCGGCGCCGCAGCTGTCGCCCAACTAGCGCTCGCCCACCAGCCGGCTGGCCCGCGCCCACACATCATCCACTGAATCGGCAAACTGCAGCAGCCGCTCATGGCCCTGCAGGCTATGGGACAGCACATCGGCCGCATAGCCGCGCACCACGTCAAAGGCCCGATGCCGGTTCAGCATCACCACGGGGCGCACCAGCCCCTTGTCCTTGGCTGCCGACCAGGTGGTAAACAGCGACGACACCGATGCGAGCGAGCCGGGCAAGGCGATAAAGGCATCGGCCAACTCCCCCACCCGCGCCGCGCGTTCGCTGCGCTCGGCAATGATTTCGAGCGGCACGCCATCGAGCGCGGGCGGCAGGACAATGGTTTCGTCGCCCACGATCTGCACCCGACCACCCGCAGCACGCGCCGCGGTAATCAGCGGCACCGGCAGCACGCCTTGCTCGGCGAGGCACACAATCGCCGCGCCGCGCCGGGCAAAGAGGCTCCCCGCCTGGCTCATGATGCTGGAGCGCTCGGGATCGCCCGGGCCGCGGTCGGACGCAAAAATCGCCAATGTCACGGCTGGAGCCGCTGGGTCCGCCATTATCACCATCCCCGCTTGAGACTGCCGAGCACGCCGCGCACCAGCGCGTTGCCCAGCCGGTTGGCCACGGTGCGGGCCAGTGAATTCATTGCCGCTTCCGCCGGAGTCTGCCGGCTGGAGCGACGGGGAGCCGGAGCGTCCCGACGGGCGGCTTCCTGCTGTTGGGCGGCATCGCGCTGGTGCTGCTCGGCCCGGCGTGCCAGCACTTCAAAGGCCGACTCGCGATCGATCACCGCATCATAAAGCCCGCCGACGGGCGAATCGGCGATCACCGCCTGCCGCTCGGCTGAGGTCAGGGGGCCGATGCGCCCGCCGGGCGGGCGGATCATCGTGCGCCCGACCATCGAGGGCACGCCTTTTTCCCCGAGAGTCGAGACCAGCGCTTCGCCGGTCCCGAGCTGGGTGATGACTTCCTCCGTCGAAAAGGCAGGATTCGCCCGGAAGGTTTCCGCCGCCACCCGCACCGCCTTTTGCTCGCGCGGCGTATAGGCGCGCAGCGCGTGCTGCACCCGGTTGCCCAGTTGCGCCAGTACCGCTTCGGGAATGTCGGCAGGGTTCTGGGTCACGAAATACACGCCCACGCCCTTGGAGCGAATGAGCTTGACCACCTGCTCGACCTTGTCGATCAGCGCCTTGGGCGCATCGTCGAACAGCAGATGCGCTTCATCGAAAAAGAA
>JAQSXP010000241.1 GCA_029256605.1 Devosia sp.
GTTACCCCACCCAACAGGGCTTCCGCGGCTGGAGCGGCGGGGCCCGCGAAAGCTTCTTTATCGCCACCGACGATGCGACGCCCGGCTATATCCATGGCGAGATCCCGCCTGGCACCTGGAACGTGGTGCTTGGGCTCTACAAGATCCCCCCTGAGGGTGCCGAGATTTCGGTGGCCATCAGCCTTGATGCCGCGGCGCGCAAGCTCGAGCCCCAGCCGGCCAGTACGTTTCCTGTGCGCCAAGGAGCAGGCTGGTACAAGGGGGACCTCCATTGCCACACCTTTCATTCCGATGCCCGCGGCGGACCCGAACTGCTGCACGCCGCAGCGCGGCAGGCTGGTCTCGACTTCCTCGCAGTCGCCGATCACAACACCATCAGCCAGCGCCGGTATTTCCACCCACAATCCTCGCCCGACCTCGTATTCGTGCGGGCCATGGAGGTGACCACCGCGGAAGGTCACGCCAATGTTTATGGCGTGGATGACTGGATCGACTTCCGCATGACCGAGGCTTCGGACGCGCATGTGCTTGAGCGTCTGGTGCATGACAAGGGCGGGCTGCTGTCGATCAACCACGATAAGCCGACCATCCCCTGGGACTACCAGTTTCCTGACGCCGATTGCCAGGAGGTCTGGCAATCGACTTGGCTGGCCTGGAACTGGATTGCCCTAGAGCGCTACCAGGAGCGGCTGGCCGCCGGCCGCCGGCTGTCGGCGATCGGTGGTTCGGATTTTCACCAGCCCGATCAGCTCATGCCAGAAGGTCCGCTGGTGCTGGCGCGGCCCACCACCGTGTTGTGGTTACCCGAGCTGAGCGAGGCCGCCATTCTGGCTGCGATGAAGGCCGGGCATGGCTATGTCACCGAAAGTCCAACCGGACCGCAGCTTGAGATCACCAGCGGATCTGTGGTGATGGGTGGAACGGCCAGCGATCCTGATGCCGTGGACATACACGTTCGCAGCGCGGCTGGCGACGAGTTGGTGCTGATCGATGCTACCGGCCCCATCGCCCGGCGGGTGATTGCCGGCGATGACTGGACCGAGAGCATTGCTGTGTCATCGCCGCGCAAATTCGTGCGGGCGGAGATCATCGCCCGCGCCAGCCGCGCAGCGCTCATTGAGCAATTCACCGCCGCCCTCGAGGGTCGCCAGCTGCCCTGGCAACTCAAGGGGGTGGACCTTGCGGATCAGCCCATCCGTCGCGCGCTCAGTAATCCCATTTATCTTAGGTCTTGAAAAACATGCTTATCGGCAACGCCCCGTGTTCCTGGGGCATCAACTATCCCACCGGCAACAGCTATAGCTGGCAGCAATATCTCGATGAGGTCGACCAGGCAGGCTATCGCGGCACGGAACTGGGGCCTTTCGGGTTCCTGCCCAAGGACGCTGGGCTGCTCAAGCACGAACTGGCCAAACGGGAGCTGACCCTGATCGGCGCCACGCATGTGCACACTTTTGGCGACCCAACAACTGCCCCCCAGTTCACCCAAACGCTGCGCGAGCTTGCTGGCCTGCTCCGCACCTTGGGGGCGCGGCACCTGGTGATCATGGATGAAAGCAACTGGTATCCCGAAGGGCAAGAAGGCGTGCTCGACGGTGCCGGCTGGCGCGGCATGATCGACATGGTGCGCGACGCGCAGCAACTCGTCGAGGGCGAGTTCGGACTCAAGCTCAGCTTCCATCCCCATGTCGGCACCGCAGTGGAACGGGAAGACCAGATCGACCGCCTGCTGGCGGAAACAGAAGTCGATTTGTGCTTTGACACGGGCCACCACGCCTTCTGGGACCAGGACGCACTCGCCTATATGACAAAGGTCTTTCCGCGCATCGCCTATATGCATCTCAAGAATGTCGATCCGGCCGTACGCGCAAGGATGCTGGCCGACGAGATCAGCATCGCCGATTCCTATGGGGCGGGGATTATGTGCCCGCTCCCGGACGGGGTGGTCGATATCGCTGCGGTGATGGATCTGCTGGTCGAGCGCAAGTTCGAAGGCCCAGTGGTGGTGGAGCAGGATGTGGCCGCCAATGCGACCGAAACCCCGCTGCAGCTGGCCGCCCGCAACCTTGCCTATGTGAAGGGGATCGGGGCATGAGCGCGCCAGTGAAAGTCGGGCTGATCGGGCTGGGTGAGGTAGCGCAGTTGATGCATCTGCCGCTGCTGGCCGATGATCCGCGCTTTGCCATAACCGCGGTGAGTGATGTCTCGCCAAGTCTCGTCGACTACATCGCCACGAGGTATGGCGTTCCCAACCGCCACGGCAACGCGGACGACCTCATCGGCGATGCGGATGTCGATGCCGTCTTCATACTCACGCCCGATCATCTCCATGCCGAGCTGCTGGAGAAATCCATTCGTTCGGGCAAGCATGTGTTTGTGGAAAAGCCTGCTTGCCTGACGGTTGGGCAGCTGGAGCCGATCCTTTCAGTGCCGCGCCGCGACGGGCAGATCGTTTTCGTGGGTTATATGCGGCGCTTCTCGCGACCCTTTCTTGAGCTCAAGCGCCGCCGGCCGCCGCTGGAAGCGATCCGGCATGTGCGGATCCGCGACATCATCCGGGAAGCACCATTCTTTGTGGGGCAAACCCGGCATGTGTTCCGACCCGACGATGTGCCGGCGGAACTGATTGCAGAAGGCCGCAGCCGGACGCAGGAGATGCTTCGGTCGGTGATGGGGGCGGATTGTCCGCCCGATGCGCTTCGCGCCTACCAGGTGCTGACGGGGCTTTCCTCGCACAGCTTTTCGGCGATGCGGGACCTGCTCGGGCCACCCAAGGGCGTGCGCCACGCGACCCAGCACAATGGGGAAACCGTGATCGCGCTGTTCGACTATGGGCATTTCACGGCGCTTTATGAAGCGGTGATCGATGACGTCTCGCGCTTTGATGCGGGCATCGAGCTGTTGACGCAGACCCAGCAGTTCAAGCTCAACTACGACACGCCCTATATTCGGAACCTCCCGACACGGCTGGAGATCACCACCTCCTCGGACACTGAAACGGGCACCGAGATCATCGGCCCCGTTTATGAGGATCCGTTCCGCATCGAGCTCAAGGCGTTTCTCGATAGCGTCCGGACGGGGCAGCCTCCGCGCACCGGACTGGAGGATTCGCTCCAAGACCTAAGGCTGTTCAGGGAAGTCGGGCAGCACTTCCGGCGCTAGACGATGCGGCGGCTTGCCGCCAGCGGCAGCCGCCGGCCTTTGGGTATTTTGGAATGTATGTTCCGCGTTGACAAAGCAGCAGAACCGGGATTTCCTCAACTCAGCCGGATGAATGGGCCACGAAGAGCCCCGGTTGAGGGGGAGTTCCGTTGTGGCGTCCCAGTTCGCAATCAACCACATATTTGTGCCGCAGCCGCGGCTTGCAGGGCTTTGGGCTAGTGCCGTGGAGGCGCGGCTCGATGCCTGCTGTTCCCCAGGCGCCTCACAGGTTTCCATGATGGAGGGGCGGGCCGGCTCGAGGACGTGAACGTCGGAGATTTCAATTCCCGCAAAGGGACATCCGGAACAAAGGGGCGAGACCGGACGCCTGCTCTGTGGAGGAGACGAGGACATGAACAAGATCGCGCTGGCCGCACTGGCCACGACCATGCTGTCAACCGGCTTTGCCGGTGCGGCTCATGCTGAAACCGTGGGTGTCAGCATGGCTGCTTTCGACGACAATTTCCTGACCGTGCTGCGCAATGGCATGGCTGATTATGCAACGACGCTGGAGGGCGTCGAACTGCAAGTGGAGGACGCCCAGAGCGACGTTTCCAAGCAGATGAGCCAGATCCAGAATTTCATCGCTTCAGGCGTCGACGCCATCATCGTCAATGCG
>JAQSXP010000242.1 GCA_029256605.1 Devosia sp.
CCGATCATGATTGGCTTTAACGCCATCCCGAAAGTGGCGCTGGTGCCGGTGCTGGTGATCTGGTTCGGCATCGGCACGGTGCCCGCCGTGCTGACCGCCTTCCTGATCTCGTTCTTCCCCATCGTCGTCAATGTCGCCACGGGGCTCGCCACTATCGAGCCCGAGACCGAGGACGTGCTGCGCGCGCTCGGTGCCAAGAAGCTCGACATCATGCTCAAGGTCGGCATCCCGCGCTCGATGCCGTATTTCTTCGGCTCGCTCAAGATCGCCATTACCCTGGCCTTTGTCGGCTCGGTGGTCAGCGAAACCGTCGCCTCCAACAATGGTCTGGGAAATATGATGGCTTCGGCGCAGTCCAACTTCAACGTGCCGCTGGTATTTGCCGGGCTCTTGATGCTCGCCGTTGAAGGCATCGCCATGTATGCGCTGATGGCGTGGCTGGAACGGCGCATGACCGGTTGGGCGCACCGTTCCACCATGGCGCAATAGCGTGAAAGAAAACGGGCGCCGCGGCGCCCGTTGCTTTATTCCGCTGCCGCTTCGATCACGGCGCAGGCGACGCGATCGCCTGAATTGCCCGATGGATCGGTCTTGAGATCGTCGGCATTGGCGTGGATCACCAGGGCCGTGCCATCATCGTCAAACACATAGGCCGCATCGCCTTCATCAAGCGAGATCAGGTCGCTGGTCAGCTCGATATCCGCCATGCCGTCGGCGTCGGCCGTGATGTTGGGCAGGTCGCCGGCGTGGGGGCCTTCGGGATTTTCTGTGCCGTGCTGGTGTTCGGTAGGATTGAAGTGCGACCCGGCCGATTCAAACGCAGCCGAAGCATCGCAATCGCCCGTTTCGTGAAAGTGCATGCCGTGTTCGCCCGGCGTAATGCCCATCACATGGCCGCTGATAGTGACGCCGCCATCTTCCTGGGTGAGGGTGACGGAGCCGATCTCTTCTCCCGAGGCATCGATGAATGTGGCGGAAGCCGCGCCCGCATCCTGCGCGTGGACGGGCAGGGCGGCGGCAAGCGCGAAGGCGCTGATCAGAACTAAGCGTCGCATTATGGTGCTCCGTGGTTTGGGTGTGGGGGTAACGGACGGTAGCTGGCTCTGTTCCGCCTTCAATGCCGCTCTCCGTTGCAGCGCAGCCAACAGTAACCGAAGCGGGGCAGGGTGAGCTTGGACCCCCGGTTAAACGGCGCCCTGTTATCCGCATCCGACAACAGCGGCATGTAACGCTCGATGCCTTCGATCTCGACCGGGAAGGTCACCGGCTTGTCGGTGAAATTGTGCAGTGTCACCACATGGCCGCCCCGCCATCGGTAGCTCATCGCCAGCACGTCATCGGTGCCCAGGTCGACCACTTCGAACTCGCCCCACCCGATTTCAGGAGCCGAGCGGCGAGCTGCGATCATCCCGGTCACAGCGTGCAGCAGGGAAGCCGGATCGCTGATCTGCTGGGCGACATTGATTGCTTGATAGCCGTTGGGGGCCTTGTCAGGCACTTTCCGGAACACGTCCGAGCGTTTGGCCGTCGAAAATCCGCCATTGCGCTGGTCGTCCCACTGCATGGGCGTGCGCACCGCTTCGCGCTCGTTGAGCGACAAATCCTCACCCATGCCGATCTCCTCGCCATACCACATCACCGGCGTGCCCGGCAGCGCGAACATCAGCGATTGAGCCATGCGGATCAGGTCTTGGTCATTGCTCAGCATTGGCGCCAGCCGGCGGCGAATGCCGCGATGATAAAGCTGCATGTTCTCGTCAGGCGCGAAGGCCGAGAACACTTCGCTGCGTTCAGCCTTGGTGAGGCGCGCCAGGTCCAGTTCATCATGGTTGCGCAGGAAACTGGCCCATTGGCCCATGCCGTAAGGGCCGGGGCGATGCATCAAGGCCTGCCGCAGGGGCGCGGCGGTGTGGCGCGCCAGCGACAAGAACAGGGTCTGGTTGACCGGAAAGTCAAAGATCATGCTCATCCGGTTGCCGTCGTCGAAATAATCCTTGGCCAGCTCGTACTCGATATTGGCTTCAGCCAGCAGCACTGAGCCAGCGCGGCGCCAGCTCATAAAATCCTTCATGTCGTTGAGCAGCGAGAAGGGATCCTGGTTGCCGCCATCGGGCAGGCCCATGTCTTCGATCAGGAACGGCACGGCATCGACTCGGAAGCCGGCAACGCCGAGAGCCAGCCAGAAGCCCATGATCTTGAGGATCTCCGCGCGCACTTCAGGGTTGGCGACGTTGAGATCGGGCTGGTGTTTGTAGAAGCGGTGCAGGTACCAGGCGCCCGCCTTGCGGTCATAGCTCCAGATGGCTTCCTGCACGCCCGGGAACACCACCCCTTCCGTGATGTTGTCCGGCTTTTCCTTGCTCCACACATACCAATCGCGGAATGGGGAATCCTCGCTTTCGCGCGCTGACTGAAACCAGGGGTGATCTACCGAAGTGTGGTTGACCACGAGGTCGATGATCACCCGCATGCCCCGGTCAGCCGCTGCGTGCATGAACTCGACGAAATCACCCAGATTGCCGTAGCGCGGGTCGACCCCGTAGTAATCGGTGATGTCGTAGCCGTTGTCGCGATTGGGCGAGGGATAGAACGGGTTGAGCCAAATGCAGTTGACCCCGAGCCGCTCCAGGTGATCGAGCCGGTGGGCCAGCCCGGCGAAATCCCCAACTCCGTCGCCATCGCCGTCCATGAAGGTTTCGACGTCTAAGCAATAGATTACGGCGTTCTTGTACCATAGATTGGCAGTCATGGCGGCTCCCTGAACAACAGGGATGCCAACGGAGGGAGCCTGCCGGGCGTTCCCATGCTGCGGCGCGACTGATCCGCGCTGGAGGGGCCACATCGATCGGACTGGCCTCTGGCACCCGCTACCTACGGGCGCATTGCCGTAGCGCTCCGCTTGGCCTACATAGCAGCCCAAACCAAGGTTCCTACGAGGTCGCAAGCCTATGGCTCGCCAGTTTATCTATCACATGAGCGGAATGTCCAAAGCCTATGCCGGTGGCAAGAAGGTGTTGGACAACATCCACCTGTCATTCTACCCGGACGCCAAGATCGGCGTGCTGGGTCCGAACGGCTCGGGTAAGTCGACCCTGCTCAAGATCATGGCGGGCATCGATACCGAGTTCACCGGCGAAGCCTGGCTCGCCCAGGGCGCCAAGCTCGGTTACCTGTCGCAGGAACCCGAGCTTGATCCGGCGCTCAATGTGCTCGGCAATGTCATGACCGGGGTGAAGGAAAAGAAGGCCGTCATCGATCGCTACAACGAATTGATGATGAACTATTCCGACGAGACCGCCGATGAGGCCGCCAAGCTGCAGGACCAGATCGACGCCGAGACCCTGTGGGATCTGGAATCCCAGGTCGAGGTGGCGATGGAGGCCCTGGGCTGCCCGCCGGGCGATGCCGATGTGACCAAGCTGTCGGGTGGTGAACGCCGCCGCGTGGCGCTTTGCGCCCTGCTGCTGAGCAAGCCCGACCTGCTGCTGCTCGACGAACCCACCAACCATCTGGATGCCGAAACCACCGCCTGGCTCGAGCGCCACCTGCGTGAATTCCCCGGGGCGGTTCTGATCATCACCCACGATCGCTACTTCCTCGACAATGTCACCGGCTGGATCCTTGAGCTCGATCGTGGCCGCGGCGTGCCTTATGAAGGCAATTACTCGGCTTACCTCGCCGCCAAGGCCAAGCGCTTCGCCCAGGAAAAGAGCGAAGACCAGGCGCGCGCCAAGGTGCTCGAGCGCGAACGCGAATGGATGGGCCAGTCCCCCCAGGCGCGGCAATCCAAGAGCAAGGCCCGCCTCAAGGCCTATGATTGGCGATCGCCTCCTCATCGACAATCTCAGCTTCAAGCTGCCCCCCGGCGGCATTGTCGGCATTATCGGCCCCAATGGCGCGGGCAAGACCACGCTGTTCAAGATGCTGACCGGTCAGGAACAGCCGGACTCCGGCACCATCAAGGTCGCCGAGAACGTGCATCTGGGCTATGTCGACCAGAGCCGCGACAGCCTCAACCCCAACAAGACCGTGTGGGAAGAGATCTCGGAAGGCGACGAAATCCTCATGCTGGGTAAGCGCGAGGTCAATTCACGCGCCTATACCTCGTCCTTCAACTTCAAGGGCGGCGACCAGCAGCAGAAGGTGGGCAATCTTTCGGGCGGGCAGCGCAACCGCGTGCACCTGGCCAAGATGCTCAAGTCTGGCGCTAACGTGCTCCTTCTTGACGAGCCCACCAACGATCTGGACACCGAAACCCTTGCGGCGCTCGAAGAGGCGCTCGAGGAATTCGCCGGCTGCGCCGTGATCATCAGCCACGATCGCATGTTCCTCGATCGGCTCGCGACCCATATGCTGGCGTTTGAAGGCGACAGCCATGTGGAATGGTTCGAGGGCAACTTTGCCGACTATGAAGCCGACAAGGTTCGCCGCCTCGGCGCCGATGCGGTCAATCCCAAGCGCGCCACCTATAAGCCGCTGACGCGCTGATCGGACCAATGATGACGGGCGAGCCCTTCGACATCGAGATCGGCCAGGCAATCCTGGCCGGCTCCGAACTGGGCGAGGGCCTGCCCGTCGTCTTCCTGCATGCGGGCGTCGCTGACAGCCGCATGTGGGCCAGCCAGATGCAGGCGGTCGCCGATGCCGGCTGGCACGCCATCGCTTATGACCGGCGCGGCTTTGGCGAAAGCGAAAGCCCCGATGAGCCCTTTAGCCATCTCAATGATCTCGAAGCGCTGCTCGATGCGCTCGATATCCATGCCGCCGTACTGGTGGGCTGCTCGCTCGGGGGTGGCCTCGCCATCGATTTTGCCCTCCGCCATCCCGGCCGCATCATTGGCCTTGTTCTGCTCGGAACCTCGGTGACCGGCGCGCCCTGGAGCGCCTCGGACATGGAAGCGGCGGTGGAAGCGGCCGAGGAAGACGCCTATGAGCGCGGCGATCTCGACATGCTCAACAAGGTGCAGGCCCATCAGTGGCTCGATGGCCCGTGCGCCCAGAGCGGTCGCGTGTCTGGTCCCGCTCGCGAACTGTTCCTCGACATGAACGGCATCGCCCTGCGCAAGCCCGAACTCACGCAAGGGGAGCGCGCGCCCGAAGCCTGGAGCCGGGTAGGGGAAGTTGCCGCCCCCACGCTGCTGCTGGTGGGCGACGAGGATTTCGGTGCCTTGATCGAGCGGCACGACCACCTTTCCGAAGAAATGCCCAACGCCTTTGCCGCGGTGCTCGAGGGCGTCGCCCACCTGCCCAGCATTGAGCGGCCAGAACTCGTCAACGCACTGCTCCTGCAGTTCCTCGATGCCATTGAAGGCGGGGGCGCGGCGGAGCCGGAGTGACCCTGCACGCCATAAGGGTCTTGGCGCGCCCTCAAAGCCCCTGCTAAGGGAACGCGAGCCCCGGTTCCGGGGCGGAGCATCCCATGTCTGCGCCAGCTTCCCCCGCCACGCCCCAATCCAGCACGCGCGCCCAATCGGGTGATGCACGCACCGGCGCGCTTGCCGCCATCGGCACGTTCCTCTGCTGGGGTTTCCTGCCGCTCCTGTTCCGGCAGCTCGATGCGGTGGGCTCGGTGATGATCGTGGCCGAGCGCACCTTATGGTCCTTGCTGCTGCTCGGTGTCGTCCTCCTCGTCACCCGCAAATTCGGCGAGGTTCGCGCGTTGTTCGCCGACCGTCGCAAGGCCCTCATCATGCTGGTGTCCGCCGTGCTGCTGGGCGGCAATTGGCTCCTTTATATCTGGGCGGTGGAAACCGGGCAGGTGATCGAAGCCAGCTTTGGCTATTTCATCAATCCGCTGGTCAATGTCGCCATGGGCATGGTGCTGCTGGGCGAGCGGCAGAACCGCCTGCAAACCATTGCCATCGCCATCGCCGCCTTCGCCATCCTGCTCCAGGCCATCGGCATGGGCAGCTTCCCGTTCATCGCGCTGGGGCTGGCGCTCAGCTTTGGTTTCTACGGCTATTTCCGCAAGACGGTGATGGCCGGCCCGGTCTCCGGGCTGTTTGGGGAGACCGTGCTGCTGGCTCCCGCAGCCCTGGCTTACGTGGTGTTCAACATCGCGACTTATGGCTGGGGC
>JAQSXP010000243.1 GCA_029256605.1 Devosia sp.
CGCCGCCACGGCCATCTGCTTGCGCCGCAACAACCCATCATTAACAAACGTCCCGAGCGGCACAAAGGCCGCCAGTGCCGTGCGCACCCACTCCCCTGGCGTAAAACCCTTGCCCGGCAGGCACACCAGCATGGCCAACAGATACAGTACAAACGCCGCCCCATGCGCGGCCCCGACGGGCGGCACGAGGCTGGGATTGCCCAAACCATACTTCATCGGCATGGCGATGCCGAACAGCGCCAGTGTGGTGACGCCCTCAAGGAGCGCCAGTCGTCGAAACCATTGGATCATGCCCGCGTTGTATCGCCCGCAGCGCATGGGAGCCACGCGGCGCGACGTCGCGTAAAGCCTCTTGCACCGCGCCGCGAAAAGCTTATTTTAGAAGCGTTCTAAACACGTCCACGGCAAGGAAGCGCCATGTTCATCCAGACCGAAGCCACGCCCAATCCGGCGACCCTCAAGTTCCTGCCGGGGCGCGATGTGCTGGTAGGCGAACCGCGCGATTTCCGCAACCCAGATGCTGCCGCAGCGTCCCCGTTGGCGACGGGCCTGTTTGCCATTTCCGGCGTCACCGGCGTGTTCCTTGGCTCCGATTTCATTTCGGTTACCAAGGACGACACCAACTGGGCCCATATCAAGCCTGCCATTCTGGGCGTGATCATGGATCACTTCCTGTCCGGCAAGCCGGTGCTGGCGCCCGAAGGCGAAGGCGCTACCGACTTTGCCGATGATGGCGAAGAATTCTTCGAGGCCGAAGACAGCGAAACCGTCGAGGTGATCAAGGAGCTGCTCTCCACCCGCGTGCGTCCGGCCGTGGCGATGGATGGTGGCGACATCATCTTCAAGGGCTACAAGGAAGGCACCGTGTTCCTGCACATGCAGGGCGCCTGCTCGGGTTGCCCCTCTTCGACCGCGACCCTCAAGAACGGCATCGAAAACCTGCTGCGCCATTTCGTGCCGGGCGTCGAAGCCGTCCAGCAAGTCTAAGCCACCCGTCTTCACTGACAAAAAGAAAAGCCCGGAGTGATCCGGGCTTTTTTAGTTTTAAGAGGCCGCTTTCTGGTCCTCGCTGCGCTGGTCGGTGATCGCCAGCGGCTCTTCGGGCAGGCCGCCCTCGGGCACCCGGCGGATGCGCAGCCGTTTGATGCGCCGGCTATCGGCCGCCAGCACTTCGAACTCAAAACCCTTGAGCCCGGAGACCTTTTCGCCCCGCTTGGGCACGTGCCCGGCAAGGTCAAATACCAGCCCGCCAACCGTGTCGACTTCCTCGGCATATTCGCCGGGGTCGAAATCGGGCCCGATCAGCGCCTGCACATCGGCAAGCTCCGCCCGCGCATTGGCGATAAAGGTGTCTTCGCCAACTTTGCGGATGAGGGCCGCGGTGAATTCGTCATGCTCGTCCTCGATTTCGCCGACCACCGCTTCGAGCAGGTCCTCGATGGTCACGAGCCCATCGGTGCCGCCATATTCGTCGATGACTATCGCCATATGGACGCGGCTGGCGCGCATGGATTGCAAAAGGTCCCCGACCGGCATGAAGGTGGGCACGAACATCGCCGTGCGCACGAGGTCGAGCTTGCCGATCTTGGAGCGCAGCGCCGGCGACACCAGCTTGACCGGCACGTCCTTTTCGGGATCGTTGACGCTGTCGGTGATGCGGCGCAGCGCGTCCTTGACGTGGATGAAGCCCAAAATATTGTCGAGCCCGTCCTCGTAGACGGGCAGGCGGGAATGGCCGACATCGCGGAACTTGGCCAGGAGCGTGCCCAGATTGACATCGGCCTCGATGGCCTGGATGTCCGAGCGCTCCACCATCACATCGCCCACCGTCACATTGCCCAGCTTGAGCACGTTCTGCAGGATCGTCCGCTCGCTTTCGGAAAAGTCGCCGGTCTCGGCGCTTCCCGGCTCGTCCAGCGCTTCCTGCAAATCTTCGCGCAGGGAAGCGCTCCCGCGCGCCAGCATCGAGCGGATGCGCTGCAGGAATGATAGCCCCCGGGCAGCTACGGGCGCGGGGGCGGGGGGAGAAGGAGGCTCGGCATTCTCGGGCCGGTGGCCCAAACTGTCGCTGTCAGTCATTGTTTCACGCCGCAATGCGGCTCTTCTGATGGGGAAGGGGGAATGGGGCCCTGCGGGCGCTAATCGGCATAGGGGTCCTCGACCCCCAGACTTGCCAATATCTGCGTTTCGAGCCCCTCCATTTGAAGGGCCTCGTCTTCAACAATATGATCATAACCCAGGATGTGGAGAAATCCATGCACCACCAGATGGGTAAAGTGATCGGTAAAACTCTTGCCCAACTCTTCGGCTTCGCGCGTGAGGGTCTCGTGGGCGAGCGTAATATCGCCAAGGATCCCGACCACCGGGCCAAAGGGCTCGATCTGGGGAAAGCTCAGCACATTGGTCGCGCTGTCCTTGCCCCGCCATTGCGCATTGAGTTCGCGCTGTTCGGCATCATCGGTGAGGAGGATGGAGATCTCGGCAGCGCCCGCGATCCGCGCCTTGCTGTGAGCAAGCGCGGCCAGCACCGCCCGCTCCGCCAGCGGATCGAGATCTTCGGGCCAGGCGTCGCTGTTGCGGATCACAGCGATCTCTAGGGGGGAAGCGCTCAGCGGGCCACCCCTTCGGCAAGCTTTTCCTGCGCCTTGCGGGTGGTGTCGGCCTCATAGGCCCGCACGATCCGGCCCACCAGCGCATGGCGCACCACATCCTTGTCGCCAAAACGCGAGACATGGACGCCCTCGATCCCGTCGAGCAGCCCGACCGCTTCCACCAGTCCCGATTTCTCGCCGCGCGGCAGGTCGACCTGAGTGGGATCGCCGGTGACGATCATCTTGGAATTTTCCCCCAGACGGGTCAAAAACATCTTCATCTGCATGGAGGTGGTGTTCTGCGCCTCATCGAGGATCACCACCGCATTGGCCAGCGTGCGCCCGCGCATAAAGGCGAGCGGAGCCACTTCGATGATCCCCGAAGTGATGCAGCGCTCGACATTTTCGGGCTTCATCATGTCGTAAAGCGCATCGTAAAGCGGGCGCAGATAGGGATCGACCTTTTCCTTCATGTCGCCGGGCAAAAAGCCCAGCCGCTCGCCCGCTTCCACCGCCGGGCGCGACAGGATGATGCGGTTGATATCCCCGCGCTCGAGGAGCGAAGCGGCATGCGCGACCGCCAGATAGGTCTTGCCCGTACCGGCCGGACCCACGCCGAACACGAGCTCGGCCCGGTCCATGGCGCGCATATAGGCGTCCTGGGCGGGCGTGCGCGCCAGAATGGTGGATTTGCGCGTGGCGATCTGGGCCATGCGCACCTTGCCCTTGCGCTCGAGCGTCGGCAGGGTGAGCTGGCTGTCCTCGGTTTCGATCATGCGGATGACCCCATCCACGTCGGAAATCCCGAGCGCGCGCCCTTCCTCGAGCGAGGCATACAGCGATTCCAGCACGCGCCGCGCCTGGTCCACGGCCTGCGCCCCGCCCTTGAGCAGCACATGATTGCCGCGCGGCGCGGCCGCCACTTTGAGCCTTTGCTCGATCAGCGCCAGGTTCTGGTCGAAATCACCATAAAGCTGCGCCGCCAGGCGATTGTCTTCAAATGCGAGTTCGAGTTGGGATGCCAGTGCGTTGTCTGCGGTGGGTGCCAAATGCCTGCTCAAAAAAACTGGGGCTCCTCAAGGGAACGGAACACTGGCGCTGCCAGCAAGGGTGTAAACGAGGCTAGGACGATTTTGTCCCCGCGTCAGCAGTAATATTGTGACGCCCAGGCCCGCGCGCAAGCCGCTCCCTCGCGCAAGGCGCATCGC
>JAQSXP010000010.1 GCA_029256605.1 Devosia sp.
AATGGCCCTGAAAACGTGGTCGTTATGTCCGACCACGGCCAGATCACCGGCCATGCCCAGCTCGAGACGCTCGATATCATCCCGGCCGAATATGGCCGCGCCTCCATTGGATCGTTTAGCGGCATCTATCTCGATGACGCCTCTGACGCCCGCAAGGGCCACGTCGTCGATTGGCTGGTGCAGCAGGATTTCTGCGGTTTGGTCTTCGCATCCGATGCTGATGGTCACGCCATAACCGGGGCGCTGCCGTGGTCTGCCGTGCGCAACGACCATCCGCGCGGCGCCGATGTCGGTTTTACCCTTCGGGCCACCAACTCCTCGGTCGACTATGGCCCCGAAGTCGATGGCTGCATTTTCGCTGCCTGGATCACCCCCGGCGGCGGCATGCATGGCGGGCTCAATCGCGGCGAGCTTTCGACGGTGCTGGCCGCCCAGGGGCCGGCCTATCGCAAGGCTTTCGCCTCAGACGTGCCTTGCTGGCTGCCCGACATTATCCCCACCATCCTGACCACGATGGGCCTTTCCACCGAGGGCAGCGAGGGCCGCCCGCTGGTCGAGGCCCTGACGGGCGAGGATCCGCGCTTTGGCGTCTCACCCAACGTGGAAACGCGTACGCTCAGCGCCGAGCGACACGGCCATGAGCAATATCTGCGCCAATGGGTGATCGAGGGCAAAACCATCGTCGATTGTGGCTGGACCGAAGGCAGAGGGGCTTGGGTCAAGTGAACCTGCAATTCGTCCTCACCAAACTCTTCCGCGGGGCAATGACGCTATTGCTGGCGGTGACCTTTGTCTTCATCGTCCTGCGCGCCTCGGGCGATCCGGCACAGATGATGCTCTCCGACGAAGCCTCGCCCGAAGCGCTGGCCGCCTTCCGCGCCCGCTGGGGCCTCGATGGCTCCTACCTCGAACAGTATTTCACCTACCTCTCGGCCATTGTGCAGGGTGATTTCGGCGACAGCTTCCGCGACGGCCGGCCGGCTTTGCAGGTGGTGATGGAACGCGTTCCCGTCACCCTGCAACTTGGCATCACCGCGCTGCTCATAACCCTCCTGCTCGGCATTCCCGCCGGCATCCTGGCGGCGCTGAACCGTGGCAAGTTCGTCGACCACGCCGCCATGAGCTTCACCATCTTCGGCCAAAGCGTGCCGAATTTCTTCCTCGGCATCATCCTCATCCTCGTCTTCTCGATGACGCTGCGCTGGCTGCCCAGCTCTGGCACCGGCAGTTTCTGGCACCTCGTCATGCCCGCTGCAACCCTGGCCACGGCGACCACGGCAACCGTCGCCCGCTTCACCCGCTCCTCCATGCTCGACGTGCTGCATCAGCCCTTCATGCGCACAGCCAAAGCCAAGGGCATCCCCCAAGAGCGCCGCGTGTTGCGTCATGCCCTGCCCAATGCCGCCATTCCAGTGGTCACCGTTGTCGGCATGCGCATCGGTGGCCTGATCGGTGGCGCGGTCACCATCGAGACCGTCTTTGCCTGGCCCGGCGTCGGCATGTTGCTGGTCAATTCGGTCAACCAGCGCGACCTCGCCGTAGTTCAGGCCGTGGTCCTGCTGATCGCCCTTACCATGGTCGTGGTCAATCTCGTGGTCGATCTGACCTATGGCTGGCTTGATCCGCGCATCGACCTCCATTCCAAAAAGGCCACGGCATGAGCGCCGCCGATCTCTCACCCGCCCTGCCGGCCCTGCGCCGCCAATCCTGGCTGACCCGCATCTGGAAGGCGCGGCCACCCTTGGTCATCGGCCTCTGCATCGCCTGGCTGGTTGTCGTCATCCTCGCCGCGTTGTTTGCCGAATATCTCGCCCCCTTCGGCTTTGCCGAACAGAGCCTGCTCAAACGCCTGAAGCCCCCCGGGGCACTGGGCGGACCGGCGGAAAACCTCTTCGGCACCGATGATCTCGGCCGCGACGTCTTCAGCCGCGTCATCTACGCCATGCGCACCAGCATTCTCATTGCCATCATGGCGACCATGATCGGCGCAACCGTGGGAACGGCACTTGGCATCGTCGCGGCGCATTTTCGCGGCTGGGTCGACGACGTCATCATGATGCTGGTGGATTTCCAGGCGTCCGTGCCCTTCCTTATCGTCGCCCTCGCTGTCCTCGCCTTCTTCGGCAACAATTTCGTCCTGCTGATCATCCTCATTGGGCTCTTCGGATGGGACGGCTATGCCCGCATTGCTCGCAGCCTCGTGCTCTCCACCAACGGCCAGGGTTATGCCTTCGCCATCCGCACGCTGGGTGTGCATCCGGCAAAGGTTTATGTCCACCACGTCATGCCCAATATGCTGGGCGTCATCATGGTGCAGATCACGCTCAACTTCCCCGAAATCATCCTGCTTGAAACCTCGCTGTCCTTTCTCGGCCTTGGCGTACAGCCGCCGGGCACCAGCCTCGGCCTGCTGCTCGGAGAAGGCCGCAACTACTTGACCACGGCATGGTGGATGGGCATTCCAGCCGGCATGGTGATCTTCCTCACCACTCTGGCCATCAGCCTCCTGGGCGACTGGCTGCGCGACATGCTCGACCCCAGCCTTGGAGCCAAGAGCGAATGACGACGACCACACGACGGCTCGGCTCGATTGACGAACTGGGCTTTTCCGCCGTCCTCTCCGATCTTGATGGCGTGGTTTACCGCGGAGAGGTTGCGGTCCCTGGCGCCGTAGAGCGGTTTAATCGCTGGCAGAGCGAGGGCGTGCCATACTGCTTTGTCACCAACAATGCGGAAAAATCCGCGGCCGCCTTTGCCAACAAGCTATCGACACTGGGCATTGCCTGCACCGCCGAGCAGGTCGTGACGTCGGGCGATGTGGCCCTTGAATTCGTCAGCGGCAAATATGCGCCGGGGGCCGGTCTCTATGTTATCGGCACACAGGCCTTCAAGGCTCGTGTCGCCGAATGCGGCTTCGCTTTGGTAGAGCGTGACGCCGTTGCCGTCCTCGTCGCCCTCGACCGCAGCTTCGATTATGCAATGATGACGGCGGCGCTGGGTAATATCCTGGGCGGGGCAGACCTGATTGGTACCAACCCCGATCTGATCCGCCCGCTGGCGGATGGTTTCGAGCCGGGCGCGGGTGCAATTACCGCCTCTATTGCCGCAGCATCGGGCGCCACGCCAATGTTTATGGGCAAGCCAGACCCAACGATCATCCACACTGCCATGGCAAGACTGGGTGTAAGTGCCGCAGACGCCATCATGATCGGCGACAAGCTCGACACAGACATCCTGGCCGGCCAGCGCGCAGGCGTCACCTCGATCTTCGTGGAAACCGGAGTTCCTATCGATGCGCACAGCACCGTCCTGCCAGACTATTTGTTAGCTCGCCTTTGACACCGTCAACTCGGGTTCAAATGCCGGCGCTGAAGCGCCCCATCCTCGTTGTATCGAACAACGATCCGTCTACCGTCGGCCCAAGGTCTTGCATACTTATGGACTTCGCTCACCTGCGCATCAGGCAGAAACTTGCCATCGCAGAAACGGTCGATATCTACTGTTACAACTACAGCCCCCTGATCTTCCTTAGCCGATGCTACTGGAGCTAACAGCAGGAGTAGCGTGGGGACGACGTATCTGAGCAATTAACGTTTTCTATATTGCGTTAAGAAGCCGAAGTTGATGATCACATTAAGGCATTTAGCCCGGAGTTGTTCCATATGAGGAAGAGCTGGTGTGAATGTAATTTTCTGCTTTCTGAACGTGCCATTTTAGCCGCTTGAGCTTGCGAGCAGTCTTGGAAATGGCGTTGTGTGCCAACCGGCAGCTGTCGAATCTTTTTGCGCCTTAGCTGCCTGTCCGCCTCCGGCCCCAACGTTGCCAGAACAACAACGTCCACTTTCGCAGAAGGCCACCTGAAAACGGACAAGCGGCTAGCCACCCCACATCCGGCTAGGCGGAGGGGAAGTACTTAGAGCGCCTAGCAATTCCATTAGCAGCACTTTATTCGCCTACTTGGAGCCTGTGAAATCGGCGACAGATTAGATGACGCCCCAAAAGCGACCAGATGACTTCGAGCGGCGAGTGCTGCCACTTCTCCCGCGGGCTGCAGCAGGGCACCAGGTCAACAAGGAACACCTTTCGCTCGGCATGGATAAGATCGCAGTTACCCTTCTGGCATCACCAACCAGGGGCATGCGGTGCCACGCGAAACCTAACTCTCAACGCCTCCCTCGCAGTAGGATGATGCCGAACGTCAATGGAAGTGGCGGCGGTATTGCTGCCCTTAGATGTGGGCGTGAACTGCCGATCGGTGTAGCGCGGTATCACTCTGAACCGTCACGACCCGATGTCATCCCCCGCAGCACATCAACGATGTTCTGCGGCTCCGACCTGCCCTCGCCCACGCCAGCCAGATACCCGGCAGACTTAGCAAGTTGCCCGGTCGGCACGCCCAGCACCAGCCCGAGCGCTGTGATGCCATCTACCAGAGCCCGAGACGGCGAGCCGCTGTCAGTTGCTGCACCATAGATCGAACCAGGGGCGCCCGCCGCGCGCTCCAGCAGATAGTTCGCGGGCGATATCGAGAGCTTGTCGTCGAATGGCTGATCGTTGAACTTATTCAGCGCGGCCACCGTCAACGCACCCAGGCCAGGCACCGCGCCCGCCAAGAACTTCACCTGAGAACCCAGGAACAGTTCGAGCATATCGTCGGTCAGCCCGTCATCGTCCTCATCGCCCAGCTCACCGCGAGCCGTTTGTGAGATGGCCTCAGCAACAACGGCCGGGATCATGATGCCAAAGAAGTAAAGGTGGAACAGCCGGCTTTTGCCAGCCCAGCCCATAGTGCGGATCGTCGTCAAAGCCTCGCCACCAAGCAGGTTTAGCTGCGTGTTGAAATAGGATGTGAACATCGTGAACACACGTTGGAAAGCCGTGCCGGTTTCGAAGTTCGACACATCCTCAGGATTGAAGGATCCTTGCGTGCGCCGCACGATACTGTCAGCCTCGAACACAGCGTCACTGTCGCTCATGCCCTGCTGGACGGCCTGATCGTATCCAGCGTGCCACACGATCAGGTCGACTACGTTCTGCGTGCCCTGCTGCAAGATATAGCCATGCTGGTTCACGAAGCGGTCGACCTCAGCAGCGATCGTCGGTTCGATGATGATCTTGTCGATTTCCTGCGCGGTGACACGGCTCGAATTATCCATGCGGTCGCGCATCATGGCCGACGATTCCAGAGCCTCAGTCCGCATTGCACCCGCGTCCTTGGCGAAACGAACCGTGGCACCCTTGAGGTGCTTAACCTTGACCAATACGGCCGCCGATGGGATGCCCGTCACCTGTTGAGCGGCGTTCACGATATTTATTGCCATCATGTGCAGCCCGACGCGCTTGCGGATCGTCCGCATGATGTTGCCGAACTGCCGACCGGATGGTGATGTCGATGGCGTCTCGACGGCCTGGCGCGCAGTGCGAACCAGCCATGGCGTCAGGATCGCATCGATCGCGTCATGGTTTACATTTGACAGCGCCTCACGCAATCCGCGATCCGACAGCAGCGACGAGGTTTGGCGGATCGTCGGCTCCAGGTGAGTGAACCGCAGAACCTTGTCAACATGACCCGGCAGCGATGGCAGGTTCATCGCCAACGGCTGATTGTACTCGACGCGTCCCTTGGTGAACCCGGAGCCGGTCGACGGGAACATCGAGGCGTCCATCTGGCTATCCAAAGCCGCAGCGGCGTCCTGCTTGCCAGCATCCACCGAGGCATACTGATCGATGATTGCCGGAACATACCCCCCGCGCCAGACGCCAAGCGAGTTCGTAAACGGCGCCGCCTCGACCTCACCGAAATAGTGGCCATAAATCCGTTTGTGAGCCGACTGCGCAGGACGCTTGAGGCTGTCCATCATGCCCCAGATTTTCTCGACCATACGCTTATCTTCAGCCGTGATCGTGCCATCGGCAATCAGCCGTTCTATCATGGCGTCCCAGCGAGAGGTGTCGAGCACGCCCTTGTCCATGATCGGATTGCCCTGCCGATCAAAGCGCGGCTTACCCGATTTGGTAAGCGCGGGTTTCTGCCCGATCATGCCAGCCGACCAACCGCGACCCAGCAGGAGCTTGCGCTTTCCGCTCTCACTGCCGGAATGGAGGATCGCGTGCAGCAGGGCGCCTTTGTTCTCGAACGTGTACTCAAGCTCAGGCGCATTCACAGCCTTGCCCAGCAGTTCGCCACGCCGCGGCTCAACGATCGCCAGCAGTTCATCAAGCCGCGCGACCCGATCAGCGCGGTAGTTCCCGACCGCATCCATGACAGGCTTGACGATGTACCGGTTGAACACGCCTACCTTGCCGTCATCCATGTCGCGCGCCCATGCCTCAGTGCGAACCAGGGCAGCGCCAGTGGTCAAGGCCGATAGCCAGGTTTTCTCGCGCTTGGTTGGCGCGTCGTTAGTGCCGGCGCGGGTCTTGGCGCGCGGCTCAGCCACGGCGATCATGGCGTCAATGGCAGCACGGCGATCCACCGCCTGACCCTCGATTTCCAGAGAGCGCGTCGTTCGAGCCAGAGACATCAGGCTCTCGATGGCATCCTTGACGGCGCCGAACTCAGCGACGGTCAGGTCGCGATATGGCTTGGCCTCCTGCGTATAGGTGTCGATCGTGTTCACCATGGCAGCTGCAGTCACCGGATCATCGAACCGAAGCTGCTCCGTCCAAGCGTTGAAATCGAACTGGCCGTCAGCCCGCGTCATGCCGAACTTGGCAGCGACGGCGCGCGCGGCCAGCACGAAATTGATGTCGCGGGTTTTCGACAGGCGAGCGTTCGGCTTGCGCAACATCGAAACGCGCTTCATCACCTGATCTGTTTCGGCAGCGACCTTGCGGGCTTCCGAATACAGCATGTGGTTCAGCAATTGGCGCCGGCTGGCCTCGACCAGTGCAGCGGCGTTCTCGTTGTATCGCTGGGTTGATTGGTTCGCAGCGCCAACCCCGGGCGCCAGCGACAGTGCCGCAGCGCCATCACCATCACGAACGGCACCGCGCGCCTGCGTTTCGACACGGCGCCGCGCCGCATCCATCCACATACCAGTGCGCGTCACCGATCCGGTCAGCTTGGCGACCTCAGCCGCAGCCTTGCGCTCAGCCGCGAGGAACCGATCGGCCCGAGTGGCATCCTTGACCGTCATGCCGCCTAGGGACCGCCGCGCAGCCTCACGCGCCTGTTTATGGGTCAGCCCGCGATCAGTGCCGGCAATCTCGTTGAACGCCTCCAGGCGAGCCGCCAGCACCCGCGCTTGCAGATCGTTGTGCACGGCATCCATGGCCTCTTGCTGGATCGATCCATCTTTAAGCGGATCGCTGTGGCGGAACTCCATCTCCTTGTTGGTTTCAGCCTCGATCACCACATCCATTGGCTGGGCTTTGGACATAGCATCGAGCAGGTCGCGGCCAGTGGGGAACCCATAGGCGCCCGCAGCGATATCGGGATGGACGCCGCCCTCGGTCGTGAACACCGCGTTTTTATGACCGGCGCCGTCCTTGGTTGCACCCGGCAGAAACGGGATATACCCCGCGCCATAATCTTTCTCGATCATAGCGCGATTGAGTTTCAGCGGCTCGACATCGTTACCCGCGAAGTCCTTGCCAAACCGGAGCTGCTGTATGGCGCGATACACCGGCTGCTGCTTGGTTTCAGCCGTGATCCGTTTGAGAACCTTGGCGCGTTCCGCCTTGTGTGCCTTGGTTGCAGCACGGCGGATCGGCTTCATTGCCTCGTTGAGCGTGCGCGCCTTAGCCTCATCACGCGCCTGGTCCCTGAGTTTCACGAACCCGTCGAACTGCTCGGGCGTCATCCCCAGATCATCGGCTGTTAGCTGGATATCGGCCCCGATATCAGCCTGAGCGGCCGCGATCTCGTCATCCGTTGCCAGCAAGCGGTCGAACACGCCGCGCATCTCGGGCGTCACGTTCACACGCAGGCCGCGCAGGGATTTGTAGATCGACAGCAGCCAGGCCGAGAACCGCTCGAAAGCGCCCCGGAGTTCCTGTGATGGCGCCTTGCCTTCGAGGAAATACTGCTCAGCCGCTCGCGCGAACTGCTCCTGCATTCCAGTGTCGATCGCGGTGTCCTTGGCCGCATCGCCCGTGGTGCCCGCGTCGAGCGCCAGGCGCACGTCATCGCCGGTCACGCCGTTGCCCGCGTCCCGCGCGACCTCATCGGCGTTCGCGTGCCACCAGTCCTTGACGGTCTGTAGATCGGCCGCCACGGGGCTCGACGGGTCTAGGCTGGCAAGATCCTGGGTGACGGTCAGGAAATAGTGCCCCGCTTCGTGCAGGAACGTGGACAGATCGGCCGACTGGAAAAGGCTGATGATGGTCTGGCCGTTCGACACGCCAGCGCTGGGGAACTGGATGGAGCCGCGTGCGCCGCCGCCTGCGCCGTTGAACCCGGCATCGGCTTGCTCGTATGAGCGGACCTGAACGCGCGTGTCGTCGTAGATGACATAGTTAGCGACACCGCTTTCGTTGCCGATGTATCGATGGCCAGGGATGCCGGCAGCACGCAGAGCGTCGGAAGCGGCTCGATCGGAGCCGAGCGTTTTCTGCAAGGCATTGTAAAGCATTTGCCCTGTCACGGCCGGGCGCAGCCAGCCACCGGCAGAGCGGAGTTTCGACATTTCGCCGCCGTACTGGTCGATCAACGCGTCTATGGCAGCAGCAGGCATAGCTGGCTGTTCCGTGATCGGCTTATTCCAATCGAGGATCTCGCTATCCTCCGGAACGTCAACCTCGAACAGTCGCCCCTTACCCACCTCAGCTTTCATTGCGAGAGCGCCCGCCGCTTTCCAGCCGCGAGACATAGGATCGCGGGGCCCCGCTGACGCGACGGCGTTCGCGATGAGCCGCTCTACGCTTTCGCCTTCTCGGAGTTGCTCCGTAACATTGCCGGCGATATATTCAGCATCGGCTTCGGTTAGACCGGGCACTTTGAGGACTTCCGCCGCTAGAAGTGCGTCAAACTCAGAAGGAGAATACGCCTTACCATCAAGGCTGATGCGCGCGAGGACGGCACGATACCACTCAGAAATTGCCTTACTGCTGCTAAAATATAGGCCCCAGCCATAAGCCTGCGCGCCCTCGCCAGTGCCGATCTTATCCGTACTGAACTTCTCGAACAGGTGCGGCGTGCCGTGGTAGGCGGCTTGCCCATACGCCCGCCCCTCGCCGTCCCCCTCAATCGCCTGCCGGATCGCATCGTCGCTATCCTCCAGGGACAGCCCAAGCCCGGCCAGATATTCCTCGATCCCGCCCAGATCATCAACGGCCGCCGGCTCAGCATCGCCGCGCAGTTCGGCATCGACGGCGCGCAGCAAGGCCGCCGACAGGTCGGGCGCCTCAGTGCCGTTCCGCTGCGCTTCCTGCCACGCCAGTACGTCAGGGTCATCGGCCAGGAAGCCGCTCTCGACCGCAGCGCGCGCAGTCGTGTCGAGCCCGCGATCAGCACCGCCGCCGAACATGTCAGCGATACCGGCCACCATGCCCCCGCGCGCCAGCCGCAGGGTTTTCTTTCCGCGCCGCTTGAGCACGGCAGCATCACGCGCCGCCAGCTCGCCACCCGGGTCATCGATACCACCCCGCTCGGAGATGAACTCGAGCAGCGGGGTCTTCTTCGCATCGAGCCCGACCGATCGCCGGGCGCGCGCCTCGGCCAGCGTGCGGGTCAGCTCATCGACGTTCTTGGGGTTCAAGCCCTCGGGCCGCTCGCCGCGCACCTCGGGCAGCGGATACCGGGCGGCGAACTCCTCAGGGGTCAGACCCATCCGCTCGGCCATCGTGCGCCGGAATGCTACGAGCGGCAGGGCCTCAGCCGCAGCCACATCCGTTGACCGGCCAGCCGCGCGCAAGGCGCTGACCATCTGGTCGCGCTCCTGATCGTACACAGCGCGCAGGCTTTCGGCCTCCTGCCGCACCGCCTCGGCTTCTTCCCATGCCTCAGCGAGCAAGTCGGCTTTCATCGCCTCGAACTCGGCGGCCTGCATCCCCGTCATGTCGTCGGGCGAGAACGCGGAGTTCTGGATCACGAATGCGTCGTGCTCAGTGCCAGCCATATCGGCGGCCCAGGTGGCGGTGGGGATTTTCACCGAGCCGCCAGTCTCGATCGCCGTCCGCAGATCATCGGCGCCCATGCCTGCCAACTGATCAGCAAGCTCAAACGGGTCGATGCCCTTGGACTGGAAATATTCGGTGAACGCCTCGGCCGGCACAAACAGGTTCTCGCGGCCGCCGTTGGCAGTCACCGACGCGATGAAGTCTCGGAACGTGTCAGGCGAGCGCGTGCGGGTGACGGACCCAGCCGCCGCCCCGGCGATTTCTTCCAGAGCTGACACCGTGCCTGCCGCCGCCGTGGCCTTTTGGGAGCCTTCGGCAAACCGGGTGGCTGCCATCGACGCGACATCCATGGGCGCCGTGACGAATTCGGCCATGGCCTCGATCAGCACCTCGGAGATATTCAGCTGCTGGCCGCTGGCGACCTGGGCCGCCGCTTCACCGCCGCCACCGAACGCGGCCTGCACCATCGACTGCAGCGCCAGGTTCAGGATCGGGGATCGGGCCAGGGTTTCGCCGGCCACGCCGCCGCTGATCGTGTCGAGCGCACCGATAATCACGCCGCGAATGGTGCCGCGCTCAGCCGCCTCGCGCATCAGGTCGGGGTCGGAGATGGCGGCCAGTGCGCCTTCGGGCGTCGAGATGTCGATCCCGCGCTCACTCAGAAACTCGGCCGGCGCGGTGAACCGCTCCTGCAGGCCGGAGGTCAGCCCCATGGTGGTTGCAGCCACGGTTGGACTGCGAGTCGCCAGACCAGCACCAAGCGACACAGCAATGGTGGGCGCTGTTTCAACCGCCGTTTCAGTGAGGAACGCGAGGAACCCGGCAGGATCAGAGCCCATGACACCCAGGAAATTCGCAGCGTCCTGCCCAGTGTCGCCAGTCGGCCCAAGGGCGCTGATCTTGTCGCGGACCCCGGACGCAGCAGGTGACATCGGGATGGCCGCGATCTGCTTGGCAATCTCACCGGCCTGCTGCTGGTAGTATGCTGCGGCCGCCTCTTGATCGCCGCCAAACGCCTGCGCCAGCCGCGAGGTCAGGAACCGCGATCCCGCCGTCCAGGCATCGGTGATTGGCCCGACAGCCGTGTCGATCAGCTTGCCCTCGACGCCGACAGTGGCGCGCTCTTGGCCGTAGATCTCACCGAACGATTTATCGGCATCCTGGGCACGCTGCGCTGCGCCTTCGGCCATCCACTGGTTGTACATTTGCGGGATGCGCGTGACGCCGCGCTGCACGGCATTTGACCCGGCGCCGGTCATGGTTTCCCACCACGACAAGCCCTCAAGATCGTCGCGCGCGAGGGCAGCGTTGGTCGGCACACGCAGCCAATCAGCCAGCTTCGGCGACTGGGTGAGGATCGTGGACTGCTTCTTTTCCTGAACGATACGCTCGAACACCGACCGGGTTTCGGGGTCCTGCACCATGGGCAGCGGAACGAAATTGCCAACAGCGGCAGAAGCTTCCTTGGCAAAGTTCAGGTCGGCCGCGAACTGATCCGGCTCCTGCTGCCAGGGCTGGTTCAGGACGATAGTTGCGCGCCCGGCATTCGCCTGTTGCTGGCGGGCTTTCCAAGCTTCATATTCCGCGACCGTTGGCATTGAACAGCTCCCACAAGTTGTGGGCAAAGTATCAGTGCGCACGATTCGGAGATCAGAACGACATGATTATTATGGCCGCTACGATCATGCCGATGGTGGCTCTCGCCTATTGGCTCTGCTTCAAGGCGAAGCCCGGCATCATTGCAAATGTCCTAATCGTAGCCGGAGTATCGCTCCTAGCTGCTTTGTGGGGTGCGATAGTCGGAGCAACGGTGGCAACGGTGTACTCAACGGCTGTGGTGCCAACCTTGGTCAGCGGGATGGTCGCGGGAGTGACCGCTCTTCCTCTTCTAATCCTTGCAGTTTGGATGGGCAGGAAGAACGCCCGCGAGCAAGCCGCCCTGGCATGGAAGTATCGCTAGGGCTGCTCGGCGGATTACGTCAGCTGCTCTAGGAGTTAAGCCGTTCGCACGACGAGAGAGCACTCCCGTGACTGCGGAGCATCTCGCGACGGTGAACTCGCCTGATCTTGCCCCACGGCGCAAAAATGTTCGCTGCTGGGAGGTTGGCGAGCAGGGAGGGGATCCCCTACCCTGCACTTCTATGGCTGAAATTGGCGAACGCACCACTTTGACCGCATTGATTGAAAACGGCTATTCGCCAGAGTTGGCTAACCGGTCTCGCCTAATCCGGCGGCGCGGTGTTGCTGCTTGCGGTCACGCGAACTCGGCAGGTGACACTGGCGTCGAAATAGACCGTCACGTTGTTGTCGCCGGTCAGTGTGCCGAAATGGTGGAATGTCGACATAGTGCCGGCTGTCTCTACCGCATGTGACTGGATCCACCGGACAGCCCCAAAGGGCACCTGGGCGGCGAGGCTCTTACTTTTTGTGAATTCGCTGTTGAGCCGGAGAGTGCAGCGTGGCTCTGTCGTTTTTTCCACGAACCCAAAGCAGCCGTTGTTGTTGATCTTGTTGTTGTTTGACCCGGTGATGGTGCCGCTGGCGGTGTTCACCGTGATCATTTGAGGCAGATTGCCGTTCTGCGATGTGAATGTGTTGCCGGTGATCACATCGTTGTCGACCACGCTGCCGGCTGCTAGTGGCCGGTAAACGATTGCCCCCGTGGAGGCGACCCAATTGGCAGCCGGTGCATTCACGCCAATTGCAGGGACGTAAAACTTATTCCCCGTGATGTGGTTGCCGTAGAAGTTGAAGCCAGAGGCCTCGCCAACCAGCTCAACCTGAACAGTGTCGATGTAATTGTCGTAGATTTGCATCTTGTGGGCATGACCGCAAACGACGCCGCGAGTTGACGAGTACTCGTAATTGAACAGGTGCGTCAGCGCGATGCAGTTGCTATCGACTTGAAAGTTCACCAGCAGGTTGCATTCACCGATCTCGCACATGAAAATCTTGTTGTCGCCGCCAGCGAGGTCGACGCCAATGTTCGTGTGCTTAGTGCCGGTGCCGATGTAGCCCTGTACCTTGCTGAGCACCAGCATGATCGACTGCCCGAACTCGAAGAATGAGCCCCAAACTCCGCGCTCTGTGAAGCCGACGATGTTACACGCTTGAATAAGGAACCATCGCGTGTTCCCGACCTTGATCCCACCTTTTGCGAGAACCGTGCTGTCGCTCTTGATCCCGTTCATAAAGATGTTGTCCATCTGCACTTGGTACAGGACGGACAGACCGGAGAGATCGAAAAAGTATTGAGTGCCTACCGCGACGGTATCCTTGAACTGCACCGTCCCGTTTGTGATCCGTACCCGAGATACCGCACCGATCCCCGTCGACGGGGCGACATAGCCAGCATCGAGGATGTACGAGCCGCCCTGCAATCAAGCGTGGTGTATTCGCCAGGGACATTGGGTACCCCAGACGGAGAGTCCGCGAACAGCTTGTTCAACGCAGCGGTCAAGCCCGCAGTATCCGCAGCTGAATTGGCTGGGTCACCGTTGCCAATGGCGCCGAACATGCGGGGGGTAAGCACGGCGGCATCACCGCTCGCTGGCAGCGGATAAACCTCCGCGAAAGTCAGCATCTGCAGCGACCCACTGCCCGCACCGGCAGCGCGCCCGATGACGCGACCTGCTGGGGCGTTCACCAGTTTCGCCAGCGCCAAGCTGCCATCTGGGATGGTCAGGCTACCAGGGGCGGCGTCGTTCCACTGGGTGCCGTCATACACCCGCATCGCCCTGGGCACTGCTGTGCGGAAATAAAGGTCGCCCGGCTGGAGAGGGGTGCCGTCATTCCGCTGCACCGGATCGCCGCCGCGTGGCCCCTGATACACATCGGCAAAGTTCGTTATGTCCGTCAGGCTGTTGAGCAGAGCCGGCAAGGCGTCGGCCACCTCGTCGACGGCATCGATGCTCTCAGCCACAACGCCGATCTGCCCCGAGCTTTGCTCCAGACGCTCCACGGCAATAATCAGATCCTCGAGGGATTGAGCATCGCCTGAGGTCGGGACCTTGATGGTGCGGGACATCTCCTCCGCGAGTTGCTGATCGCGCATAACCGACAGATCAAGCCCGCGCTCGATCGTCTCCGCGAAGAACGCGCCCTGGTTCTGGAGGTCGATTTCCTGGGTGAACGGCACATTGCGCACCAGCGTGATCGCAACCATGCTCGCAGGCGGCGCAGTCAAGATCACCGAACCGCCGTTCGGGTCGCCCACGCCAGTCACGGTGTAGTCGTTGGATAGCACCAGATCCCGTTCGATGGCTCCCACCAGGGCGACCACCCGGATGTGCGCGGCGCTGTCGATCTTGAAATCGTACTCGAAAGTAGTGGTGACACCATTGCCGAAGTACGGACCCGACTTATTGGTTTCGCTGGCAATGGTCATTGCGCACCCTCAATTGTTGAGGGCACGCTACGGGTCGATGGTTTGGGGCCTCACATCAAGCCATTAAGATTGCCGTTCTGAGCACTCTGCCGTTGTGAAAGTCACAACGAAGTAAATATCCGGAAAACTTGACTCATCTCTGCGACTCGAATCTATCTGCGCAATATCTTTGGAGAAACTATGGACGATATTGCAGATTACGAACGTCAGCTCGATGAGCTTACTACTAAGTTCAACGCTGATACTAAAAAAATAAGGTGGCTCGTCGAGCGAGAGCGGCTTTTCTTGCACTACGACCTTACACGATACGGCCCGCCATTGATGGAAATATGGGGCAAGGGGTGTTGGAGAAAGGGGCAAACCTACTCGGGGCCATTCAGCTTCTACAACGGACTGCACGATGGGTGCGCAGTGCTATACCAAGTCGGAAAGCAGCGCCCCACCTCTCGCGAAGAGGGCTATTACGGCGACTGGAGCGGTGTTGCCGAGTTCAAGGCGCTGCTCCAAACACTCGATAGGTCCACATATCCTGAGTTGTACGGCTAATGGATACTGTCTGGCTCTTGGCTGCAAAATATGAAGGTGCCGTGCTCATTCCTCTCGACGTGGTGTGCCGCGACTTCTTCAGCCATCTGACGCCTGCCCAGCTATGGCGCAAATACAACGAGGGCAACATCCCGCTGCCGATCGTGCTGCTGGATCCTAAGTCGAAGAAGACTGCGAAAGGTGTCCACCTCCATGATTTGGCGGACTGGATTGACGCGCGTCGCGACGCAGCCAGATCGGAGGTCTTGCAGATTACAGGCTCGCCCCGTCTTGGTTCAAAGTAAGCGGGATGAGTAGACGCGCCCCGCCGGATTAAAACCCGATCCCTTGCTCGTGACGGGGGGCCAAGGGTTGCAAGAACAACCTGACTATCAGAGAGCCGAATGGCCAATTTGCCATTAAAAGCACAGAGTACCGGGTGTGGCAGGAGCTTGAATGAGATTGCATCAAGCCACGTCGTATTCATGTGCAGATCCCGCAAAAACTTCAGTAAAGTACAATTGCTATCGTCTTGCTATTAGCCCCATAACTCACGGACTGCAGATGTGCAGTTTTATAGGGGACTGGAATGAAGATCTTCGTTGCCACAATGATTGCGCTGTCCGTGATGAGCACCTCCGCACTGGCCGGACCATGCAATGTGCCGTCCGACCGTGCAGCGGATGGGTCACGCTGCGGCGCCCGTGCCGCTTCTGAACGCCCTGGCGGCAATTGAGCTAGGGGCGGGGGCAGAGGTGCTGCCCCCCATCGCCTGAATTGAGTTGAGTGCATAACCGAGGAGCGCAGGCTTAATATTGATGTGCAAGGCATCACGAAAGAAAGTGGAGTACCAATCGATACCTTCGATCGATAACTCGGTATCCACTCGGAACGGCTGGGACGCTCGACATGGATGCCGAGTTGAAGATTTGGATTTCAGGGAATCACAATCCTGTCCAGAGAACGCTCAAGAACTGCACAGACTTCAAGGCCATCCAGCTTGCGCTCGACGCGGGCGTACTGCGTTGAAGATGTGCACAGTAACGAAACCACTGGTTGTTGCTGCCTCAGCATTGCTCGCCACAGTTGCAGTGCAGGCCAGTCAGCCTCAGCTCCAGATGTGCGGCAACCAGCGGAACACACCCACCAAGACCTGCCTGGTGGATGGCGACACGCTCTGGCTCCAAGGCGAGAACATCCGGCTTAAGGACTTCGACACGCCCGAGCCACAAAGCAGCCTCTGCGGGGGTGAGCGCGAGAAGCAGGTGGCCCATCAGGCCAGTGCACGCATGCTCGAACTACTCAACAACAACGAGTGGACTATCGAGCGCTTCGGCCTCGACAGCACCCGCAGCAAGCGCCGGCTGGCCACCATCAGGATAGACGGCCGGGATGTCGGTGATATCCTCATTGAGGAGCGGCTGGCGCGGGCCTGGCCGAATGGCGACGAGTGGTGGTGTGACTGATGGTGCGAGTGCCGAGCATACCGAGGCGCCAGCCCGACCCGATCGACATGATCGAGGTGCTTGTTGGCCGGGGCGTTGAAGCCGCGCCCATAAAAGGCACGGAGGCGCAGGAGATCCTAGCCGAGTTGGATCGCAAGCCCGATGAATAGGCCAAGCGGAAGTGAAGCCGGCCTACCAGTGGACCGACGACGACGATGAGGTGGCATTCGACGCCATCACGGTCGGCATCGGCGGCGATACAGCAGTGCTGGAGAAACTAGGGCTGACGGTTCCCGAGACGGTCGCCTTGATCTACTGGCCGGACTGGATCACGCAGGGGGATAAGGTTCTCTCTGCCATGGAAGGCCCCTACTCCGTCCCTGATGCTCTTGAGCGAGCGGAACTGCTCTGCGCCTTATGGGCTTTCGAGCGAGTGGTGGTCAGCCTGCAGGTGCGCTCGCTTTGGCGCGACGAGTGGGGCACACTGGCAGAGTTTTCGGGGTACAGCTGAGTTACGGCCGCCTTACGTATGGGGTGCCCTGGCGGATACCAGATCAGGAGGTGCATTGAATGGGGCCAGCTTGGGTATGAGCCAGACGCGTCGCGAATTCATCACCGGTTTCTGTGCCCTTGGCTCCACGCTCTGCCTCGGAAGCCGGGCTGTAGCGGATGAGCAGACTGCTTCGATATCCTTCCTGGTCGTTGGGGATTGGGGTAAACCCGACATGTCCACCAATGCGATGGAAGTCGCCTCGCGGATGGAAAAGCAAGCCGAAGCGATCGACGTGGCTTTTGTCATCTCCACCGGGGACAACTTTTACGAGCGGGGCGTTGCGAGCACCGGCGACCCGCTTTGGCAAACCGCGTTCGAGGATGTGTATTCCGCTCCGGCCTTGCAGGTGCCGTGGTACGTTGTTCTAGGAAACCACGACTACAACGGCACTCCCGATGCCGAACTGGCCTATGCACTCCGAAGCAGACGGTGGAACATGCCGGCCCGATATTACGTCGAGCAGCAGGTTCTCGCCGACGGTACAAGGGCAGATTTCTTCTTCCTCGACACCAATATGCTCGTGGACGTGAACTTGGGTAATCGATGGTTCGAT
>JAQSXP010000244.1 GCA_029256605.1 Devosia sp.
CCCCGGTGTTGTGCCATCAGTTAAAACCAAGGCGGAGCGTCACCCCATGGCCAATGTAACCGAGCATGCCCTGTCCCGCATCGAAGACCTTACCCGCCAACTGGCGCATCTGCGCAAGGAGCTTTCCGGTCGTGTCGCCCCTGCCCGCAAGGCGGGCTCGCATGCTTTGCACGATGCGCAGCATCAAGCGGCGGAACTGGCGCAGGATCTGGGTGAGTATGGTTCTGCGGCCGCCCATCTGCTTGGCCGCCAGGCCCGCCACGCCGGAAAAGCGATCAAGAATGACCCTGTACCACTGGTGGTGGCGCTTGGCACTTTCGTACTGCTGTCGTCCCTCTTTGCGCGGCGTCGCCGCTGAGGCGGGCACGGTTAACCGGCACTTAACCGCGTTTGGCAGACTTTCCTTAAATATGTTCCGGCATTTTCGGTCTGGCATGCTTTTGTGCCACACACCGGAGGTTGCCGATGCGCGCTGCCACTCGAACCATCCTGCGCCTCGCCGCCGTGACCGTAGCCGCCTCCACTCTGGGCGGCTGCAGTTTTTTGGGCATGAGCTTTGGCACCGCTCGCCTCAGTGAAAAAGAATGCCTGATGCGCGCGATGTATTTCGAGTCCAACCGCTCGAGCTCGGAAGGCATGCTGGCAGTGGGCACGGTGGTGATGAACCGGGTCAATGATCCCCGCTATCCCAAGTCGGTCTGCGGCGTGGTGGGGCAGCCCAAGCAATTCGCCCAAGGCGTGCTCAGCCGCAAGATGACCGATTCAGGCGCCATCCTGGCCGCGCAAACTGCCGACCAGGTCATGCGCGGGGCGCGTCACCCCGGCGTGCGCGGTGCCAAGCACTTCCACACCGCCGGGCTCCGCTTCCCCTACAACAACATGCACTATGTGCTCGAAGCCGGGGGCAATGAGTTCTACGAGAAGTACTGAGCCCTAGAACTCGCCACCGATATCGAAGTCGGAGTCGTCGCCACCGCCGAAGTCCTGGTCCTGATCCTGGCCCTGGTCGGCGAGGTTATCCTCGGCCGGCTCGGAGCTGTTAAACTCCTCGGCCTGAGCATCGCCTGAAAACATCCCGGCAATGGCGCTGCCCAACAACACGCCGCCGGTGATTCCCAGCGCGGTCTGCGCAGCCCCGGCCAGAAAGCCCCCACCGCCGCCCATTCCTGCTCCACGGCGCTCCTGGTAGTCGCCGTCGTCGCGCCGCCCCCAGGGGCCCTGTCGCACATCGCGCCCACTGGCGCTGCCCCAGGCGCCAGCACCGGCACCATTGCGCTTAGCTTCGGCCAGTTCAGCCTCAAGCTGCTCGACCCGCTCCTTGGCTCCCTCAAGCGCGCGTTCCTGCACAATGATGGTTTGCGCCATATAGTAAGGAGAAGCGGGCGCCTCGTTCAGCCGCTGCCGGATCAGCATCTCCGCTTCCCGGTCCCGCGGCGGGCTGTTGCGTGCCACCTGCTCGATCCGCTCGAACAAGCCGTCGATCGCGTAACGGTCCTCGGAGTTCATGCTGTTTCTCCCTTTCTGGAACAACAGGGAAGAAATGGTCACGAGCCCAGGCCGTTGCAACCATGCGGCAACACCGCAGCTCAGCCGCCAAAGCTGAACCCGAAAACATGGCCGAGCACGAACAGCGCACTCCACAGCAGCGCCAGCGTCACGCCCCAGACAATCACCACGGCGGCAATGGCGCAAAGCAAGCCGATGAGGATCCACACCCCGTCGCGCTGCAGCACGCCCAGCGACAACACGCAGATGGTGAACGCGGGCAACATATTGCCAAGCGGAATGGGCAGGAACAGGATGATGGACAGCACGAGACACACCGCGCCGACCACATATTCGGCCGGTGGCCGCGCCAGCATCTGCAGCCTGGGCCGCATCAACCGCTCAGCCTTGCCCAGCCAGGGTGCTGCCAGATTGGCCACCTTCTCGAACTCGGTTCGCGACAGCGAGCGATTGGTGATCACCTTTGGCAACCAGGGCCGCTGACCGAGCATCAACTGGAAGGCGAGAAAGATCAGGGGCGCCCCAAGCACAGCCGAAACCCCGGGTGGCACCGGAATGGCATTGGGAACCGCGAACAGGAACATCAGTGCCCCGCTGGCCCGATGCTGCAACGCATGCAGCAGATCACCGATGGATATCCGCTCGCGCTCTACGTTCTGGGCGATGCCGAGCAGGATTGCAGAAAGTGGTTCGGGACCCTCGGGCACCGCATCTGCGCCTAGTTCGATGGTCCGATCCTGGGTTATGGCAATCGCCTTTCGCTTGGGTCCGGACCCATACTGTCCCGACGAAAATCAAAACACCAGTGGCTTGTCAGCCGCGGCGCAATTTTCGCCGGCCTCTCAGTTAATTGCGGCGAATGTCGTTGTAATCCTTGGTGGCCGGCTTGCCCCGAAAGGTCACCCAGAAAAAGTTGAGCGTGTAGGTCCCGGCTGTGCGGAACACGCCTTCCTTTTCGAGGCGCCGCCCCGATGTCTTCATCTTGAGCGCAAAGGTCCATTTGACCCCGCCGACCTTGGAAAGGCGAACCGCTACGTCGGTGTCTTCACCGAAAAACTGGATCGAGCGGTCATAACCGCCGACCTGGGCCCATGCGGCGCGTTTGAACACGAAATTGCCGCCCTGTACGACCGAGCCGACGCGCAGGATGAAGCGATTAACGATGTAGATGAGGTAGGTCAGCCCGTAGAACGCGTTGACCAAGGCGCGGTTGTACCAGCTCATGTCATAATAGATGTAGGGGCCGCTGAGGCACACGAGCTTGGGGTCCTTGCCGAACTCGCGCAACACCGTGTCGATCCACCCCTCGGGCACCATGGTGTCGCTGTCGATATTGGCGATCAGTTCGGCATTGGTGGCGTTGAACCCGGCATCGCGGGCATTGACGAGCCCCTTCTTGGGCTCATCGACCACGCGCACACTCGGAAAGCTGCGGGCGATATCCCCGGTCCGGTCGGTTGAGGCATTATTGACCACGATGATCTCGGCGTCTGCGCCCGACCGGGCGATCTCGGCGACCACCGATTCCAGGCACTTGCCGATCAGCGCTTCTTCGTTATAGGCCGGAATAACAAAGGCCAACTTCATGGACATGCCCCTTTTTCGCGCAACTGCGCCGCGCCCTGAATTAGCCGCTGCGCTGCGCCAGAGCAACAAGCAGCGCTGCCGCAGCGATGCTCCCGGCTGGTTTGCCCACCAAAAGCGAATATGGTGAACCCATGACCCGCGCTCCCACCGCCCTTGCCCTCCTGTTTCTCGCCGGCACCACCATGCTGGTCACCGGTGTCCTTGCCGATGGGCGCGGCGACTGGCACGGCTATGCCTGGCAAAGCATCGACGTCGCCGATTGTCTCCCCGACGCCGGTGGCACCCATCCCTGCCCGCCATTCCACGAGAAATGGGACTGGAAACGCGATCAATGGGTCGATATCGCCGTCACCCTCGACCCCAACCGGCAAACCGTCCGGCTGCGCCAGCAGCTGAGCGATAATGACCGGCGCGACACCGATTACGTCTGCGTCACCGCGCTCGTCCTCGATGGAGACGGGCACAACCTGGTTGCGCATCACCAGAACTGGCTGATACATGGCGGTGAAAGCCGCGCGGCCGATTTCACCTATCGCAGTCCCGATCTGGCCTCGGCGAGCCGCATCCATATCGGCTCCAAGCAATGCCGCGACGGGGCCGGGCAGGACGACGATGCCTATGCCGCCGTGCTGGCGCGCATGGCTCCGCCCCAGGAGCCGCATGGTTAACGACGAGCCTCCAGGCTCTGGATCTCACCAATGTCGCTTATGTGCAAACCGCCACCGCGCCCACCAGCATTCCCGTCGGTCACGCCGAATTCTGCGCCTCGCGTCCCGCCGAATGCATGCCCAACACTGAAGTCGTCGCCGCCATGGAGCTGACCCCCGCCCGTTGGCAGCAGCTGCTCGACATCAATACCCACATCAACACCACCGTCGTGCCGGTCACCGATGAGGTGCTCTACCAGGTCAGCGAATTCTGGACCTACCCCAATGGCTATGGTGATTGCGAAGACTTCGCCCTCGCCAAGCGCCGCGACCTGATCAAGGCCGGATGGCCCGCCAGCACCTTGCTGATCACCGTGGTGCGCGAGGCCAATGGCAATGGCCACGCCGTTCTCACCGTCCGCACCGATCGCGGTGACCTCGTGCTCGACAACCAGGATGGCGATGTGCGCCTGTGGAGCGAGACGCCCTATCAGTTCATCAAGCGCCAGGCCCAGCACCATCCGGGCCAGTGGGTCGACATGATCGACAACCG
>JAQSXP010000245.1 GCA_029256605.1 Devosia sp.
ATTGGCCAGCGTCGTATTGTGCTTGATGTGATCGATCAGGTTCAGCCCATAGGTCTTGCGATCCTCGGTGGCATAGGCGATCCCGGCATCCACGGCCCGACGCACGGTGGAGGTGTCCACCTTCTTGCCTTGCATGAACACTTCGCCGGTAATGTGCCGCCCATAGCTCTTACCGAAGAGGCTCATGGCAAATTCGGTGCGCCCAGCGCCCATCAGCCCGGCAATACCAACCACTTCGCCCTTGCGCACATTGAGGTCGACGCCCTTGATCACCTGGCGCTCGCTATGGATCGGATGGTAGACCGACCAGTTCTTGACCTCGAGCAGCACTTCGCCAATCTTGGGCTCGCGCTTGGGATAGCGATCTTCCAGCGAACGCCCGACCATCGAGGCGATGATGCGATCTTCCGACATCGCCGAGCGGTCCATCGTCTCGATAGTGCGCCCGTCCCGGATCACCGTCACCCGATCCGCCACCCGGGCGATCTCGTTGAGCTTGTGCGAGATGATGATCGAAGTGATGCCCTGCTTCTTGAACTCAAGCAGCAGGTCGAGCAGTGCCGCACTATCCTTCTCCGACAGGCTCGCCGTGGGTTCGTCGAGGATCAGCAGCTTGACTTCCTTGGACAGCGCCTTGGCGATCTCCACCAGCTGCTGCTTGCCCACCCCGATATGGGTGACCAGCGTATCGGGATCTTCCTTGAGGCCGACCATCGACAAGAGCTTGCGCGCGCCATTGCGCGTCTCGTCCCAATCGATCACGCCGCCCTTGGCCTGCTCATTGCCGAGAAAAATGTTCTCGGCGATCGAGAGCAGCGGCACAAGCGCGAGCTCCTGATGGATGATGACAATGCCGACATGCTCGCTGTCGCGGATGGTTTTGAAGGCAACCGGCTTGCCCTGATAGATGATCTCACCCTCATAGCTGCCCGCGGGATAAACCCCGCTCAGCACCTTCATCAGGGTGGATTTGCCCGCGCCGTTCTCGCCCACAATGGCGTGGATCTCGGCTTCGCGCACATCCAAATTGACGTCCTGCAGCGCCTTGACCCCCGGAAAGGTCTTGGTGATGCCGCGCATTTCAAGAATTGTCTTGGTCATCGTCTTGTCTCTACGCTCCGTAGCGCGGCGCTTAGCTTGGTTTCGCCGGGCCCGGCAAGCAACGCCTTCGTGACGGGAAAGGCCCCGCAAGCAAGTGCGGGGCCCACTCCTTGGTCGGCCGGATTACTGGACGTCTTCGGCCTTGATATAGCCGGAGTCGATCAGCAGTTCCTGGTAATTGGACTCGTCCACTTCATAGGGCGTGAGCAGGATCGAGGGTACAACCTTGACGCCGTTGTCATAAGTGGTGGTGTCGAGCCCTTCGGGCGTGCCGCCGCTGAGCACGGTGTCCACCAAGTCGGCGGTCACGCGAGCCAGTTCGCGGGTGTCCTTGTAGACGGTCGAATACTGCTCGCCCGCAACGATTGCCTTGACCGAAGGGGCCTCGGCGTCCTGGCCCGAAATGACCGGCCAGGCCAGATCGGACGAACCATAGCCCACGCCGCGCAGCGAGGAGATGATGCCGCGTGCGAGCCCGTCATTGGGGGCCAGCACGGCATCGACGCGCGAGCCATCCGAATAAGCGCTCGACAGCAGGTTATCCATGCGGGACTGGGCGGTGGCACCGTCCCAGCGCAGGGTACCCACGGTCTGCATGCCGGTCTGGCCGGACTTGACCACGAGGGCGCCCGCGTCGATCAGCGGCTGGAACACGCTCATCGCGCCGTCATAGAAGAAGAACGCGTTGTTGTCGTCCGGCGAGCCACCGAAGAGCTCGATATTGAACGGACCCTTGTTCTCGGGATAGCCGAGGCCCTTAAGGATCGAATTGGCCTGCAGCACGCCGACCTGGAAATTGTCGAAGGTGGTGTAGTAATCCACGTTCTCGGTGTCGCGGATCAGCCGGTCATAGGCGATCACCGGCACATCGCTCTCGCCGGCCTGCTGCAGCACTGCCGACAAGGTCGTGCCATCAAGGGCCGCGATCACCAGGGCATCAACGCCCGTGGTGAGCATGTTTTCGATCTGCGCCAGCTGGTTGGGAATGTCGTCGCCGGCATATTGCAGGTCGACCGCATAGCCCTTCTCCTCGAGCGCGGCCTTGAGCTCGGCACCATCCGAAATCCAGCGCAGCGTAGTCTGCTCGGGCATCGAAATGCCGATCGTGCCCTTGTCCTGGGCCAGGGCCATGCTCGAGGCAGTCATGGCTACTGCGCTCACCGCCAGAACCCTGGCGAAAGTCTTGAGAAGTTTCATCTATCAGATCCTTGTGGAGCTAAGAACTCTTGCAAGCACGCCGGCGGATTTGCCCGCCGGCGCCGTCAATCTTTGTTCAAGCCAGAACGAAAGCAGCAGTTATTACTGCAGGTCTTCGGGCTTGATGTAACCGGAATCCACCACCAGTTCCTGGTAGTTGGTCTTGTCGACCTCATAGGGGGTGAGCAGGATCGAGGGCACAACCTTGACGCCATTCTCATAGGTGGTGGTGTCGAGCCCATCGGGCGTGCCGCCCGTCAGCACCGTTTCCACCAGGTCCGCAGTCACGCGGGCCAGCTCACGGGTGTCCTTGTAGACAGTGGAATACTGCTCGCCGGCAATGATCGCCTTGACCGAGGGGGCTTCCGCATCCTGGCCCGAAATGATTGGCCAGGGCTGGTCGGCCGAACCGTAACCAACGCCACGCAGCGAGGAGATGATACCGCGCGACAGGCCATCATAGGGCGACAGCACGGCATCGACGCGCGAACCGTCTGAATAGGTGCTGGACAGAAGGTTATCCATGCGCGCCTGCGCCACCGCGCCATCCCAGCGCAGCGTACCCACTGTTTCCATGCCCTGCTGGCCGGACTTGACCACAAGGTCGCCCTTGTCGATCAGCGGCTGCAACACGCTCATCGCGCCGTCGTAAAAGAAGAAGGCGTTGTTGTCGTCCGGCGAACCACCGAACAGCTCGATATTGAACGGGCCGGGATTCTCAGGATAGCCGAGGCCCTTGAGGATCGAGTTGGCCTGCAGTACGCCGACCTGGAAGTTGTCGAAAGTGGTGTAGTAATCGACATTGCCGGTATCGCGGATCAGCCGGTCATAGGCCACGACCTTGATCCCCGAGTCGGCTGCCTGCTGCAGCACGCTCGACAGCGTCGTACCGTCGATGGAAGCGACGACCAGCGCCTCGACCCCGGTGGTCACCATGTTCTCGACCTGGGCGAGCTGGTTGGGGATGTCGTCTTCGGCATATTGCAGGTTGACGGTATAGCCCTTGGCCTCGAGCGCGGCCTTGAGTTCATTACCGTCCGAGATCCAGCGCAAAGACGACTGGGTTGGCATGGCAATACCGATGGCGCCCTTGTCCTGGGCAAAAACCGCTGCCGAACTGACCAGCGCCACGGCGCTGACCGTCAACAAGGTTGCAAGAGATTTGGCAAGCTTCACGTCTCGACTCCCTATGATCTTCATTCTGCAAGAATGGGCATTGGTGCTTGGGGGCGCGCGTCGCGAGCAACTAACCCGGTGCGGTTGCCATGGGCATGCCGAACCGAAGCGGACAAGGCGACGCCGGCGCTCCGGCGCAGCAGCAATTTGCGTTGCATTGATTCCTCTCCCGGCAGCCGCTGCTGCAGCCGCGGCCCTCCCAAGCCCACGTCGCGGAAGCTAGTTTAATCAGATAAGCCTGTAAAGCGGCTTTGCTGGCTTCCCGCCGCCCCTACCCTGCTAAAGAACAAGCCTTTGCTTGCTTATACCGTCCCGCCGCCCGGTTCATGCCGAGGCCAATAAGCATCCAAAGCGGTGCAAACGCTATCAACCTGTCAGATAGGGTGGAGAAAATTGAGCATCTCAACGGATGGGGAAGTCCCTGAGGGCAGCGCCGCCAGCGTCGTCGCCGACCAGCTGGCGCGCCAGATCCTGACGGAAATGACCCCTGGCACCAGCCTGCCGAGCGAAGCCGAACTCGCGCTGCGTTTCGAGGTCAGCCGTTTGACCATTCGCGAGTCCGTTAAGCTGCTGGAAGGCCGCGGCCTGCTCGAGATCGCCAAGGGCCGTCGTGCCGTGGTGCGCGAACCAGACGGCGCCGCATTCACCGACTTCCTGACCTCGGTGCTGCGCTACGATCCCAAGGGCTTGTTCGACCTGATGGAAGTGCGCATGTCTCTTGAGGTGCAATCGGCCACGCTCGCGGCCAAGCGCGCCTCCCGTGCCGGCACCGCCGCCATCGAACATGCGCTGCAGGGCATGCGCGACGCCGCCGGCGACCCCGCGGCCGATCCGCATGAGGTCTGCTTCAACGACCATGACCTCGCCTTCCATGAGGCCGTGGCGCTCGCCAGCGGCAATCGGGTGCTCGGCTATCTGTTCGAGGGCATGGCCCCGGCTCTGCGCGAAGGCTTCACCGTCAGCCAGCGGGGTCACGAGCGCCGCGGCCACACGGTCTGGGACACCATTGCCGACCATGAACGCATCTTTGCCTGCATCAAGTCGGGCAATGGCCGGGCGGCCGGGGAAGCCATGCGCCTCCACCTCAAGGATACTGAGCGCGACATGCGTGCGGCCTTGACGCAACTGGCTCTGCCCCAAACATCGCGTTCCTGAGGGGAGCCTGCGCCTCTCGCCCGCGTTATAGGCAGTGCTGGCGGCCGCCCTCAAAGGCCGCTAGGCTCCAGTCAGGCACGACCCCGCATTCACCCGAGCGAGCGACGCAACCGCATGTCGATCAAAGCTGCCGTCTACCACCTCACCCACTATAAATACGACCGCCCCGTATATTTGCAGCCTCAGATCATCCGGCTCCAGCCGGCACCCCATTCCAAGACCAAGGTGCTGAGCCACTCCCTAAAGGTGTCCCCGGCACAGCACTTCGTTAACGTGCAGCAAGACCCCTACGGCAATTTCCTCGCCCGCTTCGTGTTCCCCGAACCCGTAACCGAGCTCAAGATCGAGGTGGATCTTGTAGCGGACATGACGGTCTACAATCCCTTCGACTTCTTCGTCGAAGAAAGCGCCGAAATCTGGCCCTTCCTATATCCGGAAGACCTGCGGGACGATCTCGCCATTTATATGAAGGCCGAACCCGTCGGCCCGCTGGTTGAGCAGTTCCTCGCCGGCGTTGATCGCTCGCCCACCAATACCGTGACCTTCGTCACCGGACTCAATGCGCGCCTCCAGCAACATGTAGCGTATATAGTGCGCATGGAGCCCGGCGTCTGGACGCCCGAGGAAACCCTGGGCAATGCCCGCGGCTCCTGCCGCGACAGCAGCTGGCTGCTGGTCAACATCCTGCGCCATCTCGGCTTCGCCGCCCGCTTTGTTTCGGGCTACCTCATCCAGCTCAAGCCCGACCTCGTTTCACTCGATGGTCCCGCCGGCACCGACCGCGACTTCACCGATTTGCATGCCTGGTGCGAGGTCTATCTGCCCGGGGCCGGCTGGGTGGGGCTGGACCCCACTTCGGGCCTGCTCACCGGCGAAAGCCACGTCCCCCTTGCTGCGACGCCCCATTACCGCAACGCCGCCCCCATCTCTGGCTTCGCCTCCTATGCCGAGGTCGACTTCGCCTTCGACATGCGGGTCGATCGGGTTGCCGAACATCCCCGCGTCACCAAGCCTTTCTCGGACGCCGCCTGGGATGAACTTAACGCCTTGGGCCATCAGGTCGATGCCGTCCTCGCCGCCAACGATGTTCGCCTCACCATGGGCGGGGAGCCAACCTTTGTTTCAATCGACGACTTCGAAGCCGAGGAATGGAACACCGGCGCTGTTGGGCCCACCAAACGCGCCCTCGCCGATGACCTCATCCGGCGCCTCCGGCAGCGCTTCGCCCCCAATGGCATGCTCCATTACGGCCA
>JAQSXP010000246.1 GCA_029256605.1 Devosia sp.
AAGCTAAATGGCTGGGACATCGACATAAAAGCCCATCACCGCGCCGGCGGCCGCATCCTCGGCATCTGCGGCGGCTACCAGATGCTGGGCCAATCCATCGCCGATCCCGCCGGGATCGAGGGCAACCCCGGCACCAGCGAAGGCCTGGGCCTGCTCGAGGTCACCACAATCTTATCCCCCACCAAACAACTGCGTCTCGAGCAAGCCATCCACCCCGCCAGCGGCCAACCCATCAGCGGCTACCATATGCATATGGGCGTCACCCAAGGCCTTGATACGGCGCGCCCTTTCGCCGAAGTTGCCGGCCAGCCGGAAGGCGCCATCAGCCCCGATGGGCGAATCATTGGCACCTATCTGCACGGCCTTTTCGCCGCCGATCCCTTCCGCCGCGCCTTCCTCGGCGCCGTCGCCGCCCCCGATCTCGACTACGAAGCCGGGGTCGAGCAAACCCTCGACGAGCTAGCCGCCCATCTCGAGCACCACCTCGACCTCGATGCCATCCTCACCCTCTCCCGGACCGCCCGGCTGTGACCAACCTCCTCATCGCCCCCATCGCGCTGCTGCTCGAGCGCTGGATCGGCTACCCCGACTTTTTGCTCCGCCAGATCGGCCACCCCGTGATGTGGTTCGGCCGCCTCATCTCCTGGCTCGACAATCGCGCCGACCGAGACCGGCTTTCCCCCGAGGCGCAGCGCCGGGCAGGGGTGATGGGCGTCGTTGTATTGCTCCTTGCAACTCTCGCCATCACCTTGCCGCTGCAACTGCTTTTGCGCGCGCTGCCTTTTGGCTGGCTAGCGGAAGCCCTGTTGGCAACGCCCTTCCTCGCGCAAAAGGAACTCGGCCGGGCCGTTAACGCCGTTGCTCTCGCCCTCGACCGCTCACTGGCCGAGGGCCGCGAAGCCGTCAGCCACATCGTCGGCCGCGACCCTGAACAACTCGATGAGGCTGGGGTGGCGCGAGCAGCGGTGGAAACGCTCGCCGAAAGCACCTCGGATGGCGTGGTCGCTCCCCTGTTCTGGCTGCTGATCGCCGGCCTGCCGGGCATCGCGCTCTACAAGGCGATCAACACGGCAGATTCCATGATCGGTCATCTCAACCAGCGCCACCGCCATTATGGCTGGGCCGCTGCCCGGCTGGACGATCTCGTCAACTGGATCCCCGCCCGCTTCACCGCCGTGCTGATTGTCCTCGCCTGCCGGTTCGTGTCCGGTGCCTCGGCGGCGCGGGCCTGGGCAACGACCCGCCGCGATGCCCGCAAACATGCCTCGCCCAATTCCGGCTGGCCCGAAACCGCCTTTGCCGGGGCGCTGGGTTTTGCCCTTGGTGGGCCGCGCGCCTATGGCGGCGAAGTGGTGGATCTGCCGCTACTTGGCGCGGGCAAGCGCGACCTCGACGCCAATGACATTGCACGGGCGCTGGCGCTCTACCGGGCAACACTTAACGTGCTGCTGGCGGCCTGCCTTGTCCTGCTGCTCCTGGGATGGCTGGTCGACTAGCGGCGGATCAGTCGTCCGTGGCGCCCTTAAGCGTCATCGGCAATCCGGCAACCACGAAATACACATCCTCGCAGATATCGGCGAGGCGCTGATGGGCGGCGCCCGCGAGGTCCCGGAACGTCCGGGCCATCGCATTGTCAGGCACAATCCCAAGGCCCACCTCATTGCTGACGAGGATGACGCGCGTCTTCTCCATCTTCGCCAGCGCGTCGACGAGTTCCTCCACCGCCCCGGCCACATCGGCATTGGCGACGAGCAGATTGGTGATCCAGAGGGTCAGGCAATCCACCAGCACCACATCATGGCTGTCACCGGCGCGCAGCAGCGTCTGGCTGAGCGCCAGCGGTTCCTCGATCGTGGTGAAGCGTCCGCCGCGGCCGCGCTGGTGGGTCGCCACGCGCTCGCGCATCTCGCTGTCCAGCGCTTGCGCCGTGGCGAGATAGGCGGGGCTGCCGCCTGAGCGAATCGCCAGCCGCTCAGCAAATGCCGTTTTGCCGGAGCGCGCCCCTCCCAGAACCAGCACATGCCGCTGCATCATCGCACCTTTGTGTTTTTAGCCGCCGAGGCCGGTCAACCGCAGCCCCACTTTGATCCTTAGTATTAAGCCGATTTGGATGTGCAAGCGAGCTTGCCCTACACTGGACGATCCGGCGCTTATTGTACTTTCGTCTTAGCAGCTTTCGCACTATGGTCCGCGCCGAAACGAGCCATTACCATCCCCGATCTCGCAACGGAGTTCACTCGCGTGCCCCGGTTTTATCTTGGCGTTGACGGCGGCGGCACCAATTGCCGCATCCGCTTGGCTGACGAAAATCTGCAAACGCTTGCCGAGGTCAAGAACGGGCGCTCCAACCTACAGATCGATGGCGCGGATCCCGCTTACAAGGCCATCCTCGACGGCACCCGCGATGTGTTTGCGGCCGCGGGGCTCGACTATGCCGAAACGGCCAACACCTATGCCTGCTTTGGCATGGCGGGTGGGCGCATGGATACGGCCCGTGCCGCTTTTGCCGCGCGGCCCTGGCCGTTTGCCGGGGTGCAGGTCTATGACGATATCGACATTGCCCATGCCGGCGCCCTGGCCGGCAATGATGGCGGGGTGATCATTGTCGGCACGGGGTCTGCGGCCCTGGCTGTGGTCGAGGGGCAGCGCTTCCAATGCGGCGGCTGGGGCTTCCAGATCGGCGACCAGATGTCGGGCGCGATCCTTGGGCGTGAACTGGTGCGCTATGCCGTTGAGGCCAGTGACGGGCTGGCCGAGGCCTCGCCGCTGACCGAAGCTGTGCTTGCGGCTCTGGGAGGCGACAACCAGGCCGTGATGAGCTGGTCCTTTGCCGTCGATCTCGACGTCAAGATCATCAGCCGTGATGGCTCGGAAGGGTGCGACGATGCCCTGATCGGGCGGGCGCCGGCGGAATTCGGCAAGCTCGTTCCCTTGCTGATGGAATATTACGACGCCGGCGATCCGGTAGCCCACAAGATGATGGCTATTCAACTGGGTTATGTGGACGCCTATGTTCGCTGGTTCCAGGCCCGCAATGCCAAGGTGATGGCAGTGGTAGGTGGCTTTGGGCAGCGCATCTTCCCCATCCTGAGGGAACGTTATGGGGATTTCGTCGCCCTCCCACAGTTTGAACCTCTGCATGGCGGCGTTATTCTCGCCAGGCAAATCTTCGCTTCTGCCGACAACAAGGGACTATAGCTCGTGTCCAGCCGCATTATTCCGGTCCAACCCTTCGATTATGTGGTGTTTGGGGCCACTGGTGACCTGACCAAGCGCAAGCTGATCCCGGCCCTTTATCATCGCTTCAAGGATGGGCAGTTCGACGAGCGCTCCCGCATCATCGGCGTGTCGCGCTCGCCCTTGTCCGATGCCGAGTTCCAGACCCTCGCCCGCAGCGCCGTCACTGACTTCGTCGAGCAGCCATATCACGACGAAGCAACGATCGACCGCTTTGTGTCGATCTTCTCCTACGTTGCCAATGATGTGACCGACCCGGACAAATGGGCCGATCTCGATGGTGCGCTGCGGGACGATCCCGAAATTGTGCGCGCCTTCTACCTGGCCGTTGCGCCTGATCTGTTCGCGCCCATTGCCGAATATCTGTCCAAGAAAGGCTATTATCGGCGCGATGCGCGCGTCGTGATCGAAAAGCCGCTTGGCCACGATCTGGCCTCCTCGATGGAGATCAATGATGGCGTCGCCAAGATCTTCGAGGAAGATCAGGTTTATCGCATCGATCATTACCTGGGCAAGGAAACGGTGCA
>JAQSXP010000247.1 GCA_029256605.1 Devosia sp.
CGACGCGCGCCGCGACATTTTCCGCTATATCGGCAATACCTTCGGCATTGGCCTGACCGCACTGGTCATCCTCGTCGTCATCGCCGTGCTGGTTGCCTACCTGACCGTGCGGCGCAAGGGTGCCCTTAGCAACACGCTCGATACCATGACCATGGTGCCCTATGTGGTGCCCGGCCTCATCATCGGCATTGCTCTCGTCACCGCCTTCAGCCAGGGCCCGCTGGTGCTGACCGGCACTTTCGCCATCATGGTGATCGCGCTGACCATCCGGCGCCTGCCTTATGCCGTGCGCTCCACCACCGCGCTCATGCACCAGATCAGCCCCAGCATCGAGGAAGCGGCGATCAGCCTCGGCGCCTCCAAGTTCCGCACGCTGGTCCGGGTGATCGTGCCCGCGCTCGCGCCCGGGATCATGTCGGGCGCGGTGCTGAGCTGGGTGACCATCATCACTGAGCTCAGCACGACGCTGTTCCTCTACAACACTTCGACGCAAACGCTCTCGCTGGGCATCTACGCCCAGGTGATCCGCGGCCAGCTCGGCACCGCCGCTGCGTTGTCGACGATCTTGCTGGCGCTGACCATGCTGTCCCTGTTCCTGCTGATGCGCCTGCCCGGCGGTCACAAGGAACTGCGCGTCTAGAGCCCCAAGGCTTCGTCTCCCGGGCGGTAGTCGCGCCCGGGAGAGCCTCCTCCTGATGTCGAAGTGAAGCCGGTGTTAGGCCTGCCCGCTCCGCTTGATCGTCATGCTGATCGACAGCTCCATCAGGGGCCGCAAATGCTCGTCGCGCACCCACATCCTGATGCTGCCCGGGGGTGAAGCGGTCGGAATCAGATCGCGCGCCATCTCGGTCAGCGCCCGAACAGCCTCTTCCTGCGCCGCCGTCTCGTCCCGCAGATCCGTGCCTTCCGAATCGCGATGGAAGCTGCCGTCGTCGATATCGAAAAAGAAGCGCTGCATCGCCGAAGTGCCCCATCTGTGCCGTTCAACGGAGCTGGAGCGGGGCAGTTGCGGGATTAACCTGTGCCGGGTCCTGTAGGGGGGAGGCATTATCGTTCCTTTATGCCCAAGCTCCTTCGGATCGTTTTACGCGCAAAAGCCCTGCCCAACTCTGATTTAAATCAAGTGGCCCTGCTGCGGTTGGAGCTAGGTTTGGGAGGCATGTGCGCTTCCGCTCCGGCTTTCCTGTGCGCAACTTATGGTTTCGCGATTCTTGCCGGTGACGCGCCGCACGAAAAGAGCGCAGTGTGGCTGCGCAACGCACCGGGGCGATACGATGCACCTGCTACCTCAAACCATGCAGACCATTCTCGACGAGCAACCCGCTGCCGCCTCAGTTGGCGCCGTGGCCGTGTCGCGCCTCGAGCAGCGTTTCGGCATGACCGCATCGGTGTCGCTCAACGCCCGGCTTTTGGCCGAGGCTCTCAGCGCCGCCATGGCTGATCCGCATACCCGCAGCCTCCTGCAGCCGCCAGGCTCACCCGGCTCCGTCTAAGGTCACAAACGAAAAACGCCTCGCAGAAACTGCAAGGCGCCAAACGCAACTTACCAGAAATAGAAAGCCAGTCCGAGGGCCGGCAGGCCGGGCTAGATGCCCTGCAGATCGGCTTCGGCGACCACGCGCTCGCGGCCGTCGGAATCGTCATGGACGCGATACTGGAACTCGCGCCCTTCAAACGGCAGCAAGCGCAGCACGACGCATGGGGTTGCCGCCTTGCCGGCGCGAACATTGCTCAGCAGCATCAGCCGGTCGCCAGTATTGTAGAGATGGTTGACCTGGCGGGTCGCCGGGGCAGGGACGCTGCGGGCCATCGGCGCAACATGGCGAGCCACCACAGGCGCAGGGGCAGCAGCAACGGGACCCCGGCTGCGCTTCATTGGCACTGCGATACTTTTCAGGTTAGCCGACATGCTAGCACTCCTGCCTGGGATCAAAAACAAACACCGGGATGTGCCAGGCGGCCCACCCCGGTGTTGAAGTCTTGAGCTTAGCTCAGCAGCGACAGATTGGCTGCCGAAACCTTGCCGTCACGACCGGTTTCCAGTTCGTAGGAAACCTTGTCGTTCTCATAGAGACCCTGCAGGCCCGAACGCTCTACTGCCGAGATGTGCACGAACGCGTCCTTGCTGCCATCTTCAGGCGAAATAAAGCCGAAGCCCTTGGTGGTGTTGAAGAATTTGACGGTACCATTGATGGTTGCCATGATGAAGTCCTTTGAAAGCCCGAAGCATACGCAAGCGAGCGCTCCCTTGGGCGACATGCACAAGGGTGATAACGTTCGCAAGAAAGAGAAGGGAGCCAGGGCCCGGAGAACCGGAAGATCAGGCAGCCGACGATTGGCTGTAAACGTGTAACCCTTGTATGACAGTCAATGGTGTTCAAAGCAAGGCCGCTGACTGGCGCAGCCGATTGGGCCCATGTCACCCGTCCCATGAACGGCTGTCATTTTAATGGCTGGCGGCGTAATCGCTGCCCCACTACCATCATATTGCTTCAGCCTTTATCGAGCCTTTTATGCGGACCACTCCATGACCACAGCCTTCCCGGCAGACCTTGTCCTCAACAATGCGCGCATCGTGCTGGCCGATGAGGTGATCCACGGCTCGCTCCGCATCGAGGATGGGCACATAGCCGAGATCGGCAGCCGCGGCGGCTCCGGTACCGATCTTGCGGGTGATTACCTGATCCCGGGTCTCGTGGAACTCCACACCGATCATCTGGAAACCCACTACGCCCCACGCCCTCGCGTGCGCTGGAATCCCGTCGCGGCGGTGCAGGCTCATGACGCCCAGATCGCCGCCTCCGGCATCACCACTGTGCTCGATGCCATCCGGGTCGGCACCGACGAGCATGCCGATGTTGATTTAGGCGAGTCGCGCATTCTGGCAGCGGCCATTGCCGCAGGCACGCGGGCAGGGCGCCTGCGGGCCGAACATCATGTGCATCTGCGCTGCGAGGTTTCCGCCCCGGACTGTCTCGACAGCTTCCTGCAGGTGATGGACGATCCCCAGGTGCGCCTCGCCTCGCTGATGGATCACGCGCCAGGTCAGCGCCAGTTCGTCAAGGAGGAGGTCTACAAGTCTTATTACCAGGGCAAGCTCAAGCTCAGCGACGCGGCGCTTGAGGAGTTCACCACCCGCCGCAACCGCGAATCGCAGACCTTTGCCGCCCAGCACCGCCGCGCCATCGCCGATCTCTGCCAGAGCCGTGGCATCGTGCTGGCGAGCCATGACGATGCCACCGCAGGCCATGTCGACGAAGCCGTCACCCTTGGCACTCATATCGCCGAATTTCCCACCACGCTCGATGCCGCCCGCGCTTCCCGCGAGGCCGGCATGTCGATCCTGATGGGCGGCCCCAATGTGGTGCGCGGCGGCTCCCATTCGGGCAATGTTTCGGCCCGCGAACTGGCCGCTGCCGACCTGCTCGACATCATCTCTTCCGATTACATCCCCTTCAGCATGCTTCAGGCCGCCTTTGCCCTGGCCGATGGACCTGAAGGCGTGACCCTGCCCAAGGCCGTGCAACTGGTCACCAAGCGCCCCGCTGCTGCTATCGGGCTCCATGATCGCGGCGAGATCGCGCCCGGCAAGCGCGCTGACCTGGTGCATTTGCGCATCGAAGACGGCATCCCGATCGTGCTGACCGTCTGGCGCCAGGGTCGCCGCGTCGTATGACGGGCACCTTCGTCGCCGTTGTTGGCCCCAGTGGCGTTGGCAAGGACAGCCTTATCCGCTTTGCCCGGGAGCGGCT
>JAQSXP010000248.1 GCA_029256605.1 Devosia sp.
AATGACGTCCTGGCGGATGGCGCCAAGCTCGCCGGCATCCTGCTGGAGGGGCGCAAGACGCCGGACAACCGTCAGGCCGTTGTGATTGGCTTTGGCGTCAACGTGGTTGCGGCGCCTTCCGGCCTGCCTTATCCCGCCACAAGCCTTGTGGAACTGGGGGCAGCAGATTCGGCAGAGAGCGTCTTTGCCGCTTTGAGCGATGCCTGGATCGAGGCGTTCCGGCTGTGGAACGACGGCCGCGGCGTCGAATCCATCCTGCAAGAGTGGCGCTCGGCTGCTGCAGGCATTGGCGCCCCGGTGGCGATAAACCAGAACGGAGCCGTCCTGCGGGGCATCTTCGAAACCATTGACGGCAGCGGACGCATGATTGTGCGCGCGCCTGACGATCGTCGCATCGCCATCACGGCTGGTGACGTACATTTCGGGGCAACGGCCAGCGCCCGGAGCTGACCGCAAATAGATGCGTCGACGACCGGTGGCCAAAGTTCGCCGCGCGCCGCGCAAAGAAAGGACTAACTAACCCATGGCTCAAAACCAACGGGATGAACTCGTGTTTGTGCCGCTCGGCGGCGTAGGCGAAATCGGCATGAATATGGGCGCTTATGGCTTTGGGCCAGAGCGCTCGCGCAAGTGGATCGTGGTGGATTGCGGCGTCAGCTTCGGCGGCCCGGATCTGCCGGGGATCGAGCTGATCATGGCCAATCCCGAGTTTCTCGAAGAACGCGCCGACGATGTGCTGGCGCTGATCCTGACCCACAGCCACGAAGACCACTATGGCGCCGTGCTCGATTTGTGGCCCGGGTTTGAAAAGCCGGTCTATTGCACGCCCTTCACCGCGGCCATGCTCGCGGCCAAGCGGGCAGGGGATGGCATTGTCGAGAATGTCGACGTCACCATCATGCAACCCGGCAAGCCGTTCAATGTCGGGCCTTTCACCATTGAGGCGATCAACGTTGCGCACTCCATTCCCGAGAGCAATGCGCTGCTGATCTCGACCCCGATCGGCCGGGTGCTGCACACCGGCGACTGGAAGCTTGACCCGACGCCAGTGATCAACAAGCCGACCGACTTCGACCGGTTGCGCGCGATTGGCGAGGATACCTCGACGCCGCTGGCGCTGATCTGCGACTCGACCAATGCGCTGAAGGATGGCGAAAGCCCGAGCGAGGCTGAAGTTGCCGTCAACCTCGAAGCGCTGATCGCGAGCGCCCCCAATCGCGTGGCGGTCACGACCTTTGCGTCCAATGTCGGCCGGGTGGTTTCCATCGTTCGAGCGGCGGAAAAGGCTGGTCGCCAGGTCGTGCTTTCGGGGCGTTCCCTGCACCGGATCATGGGTATTGCCCGTGAACTGGGCATGCTGGAGGGCTTGCCGCCATTGCTGGACCAGGACGCCTATCGCGGCTTGCCGCGCGACAAGGTTGTGTTGATCTGCACCGGCTCGCAGGGCGAGGCCCGGGCGGCGATTGCCCGGATTGCCCGTGGCGATCATCCGGTGATCGAACTCAATGCGGGCGACCGCATGATCTTCTCGTCTTGGGCCATTCCGGGCAATGAGCGTGAAGTCATCGATATCCAGAACCTCTTGATCGACAAGGGCGTGGAACTGATCACCCAGAACAATGGCCTTGTCCATGTGACGGGTCACCCGCGCCGCGGCGAGCTGCAAAAGCTCTACTCCTGGGTCAAGCCCGAAGTGCTGGTGCCGGTGCATGGCGAAGCCGCCCATCTGCACGCCCATGCCAAGCTGGGGCGCGAGTCGGGCATTCCCAATGTGGTCGAAGCGCGCAATGGCGATATGGTTCGCCTCTTCCCCGAGCCGCTGGCTTTCCCGGCCGAAGTGCGCACCGGCGAGCTTTACCTCGATGGCCTCGTGCTCTGCACGCCAGAGGAATCAGGGGTAAAGGGTCGCCGTCGCTTGAGCTTTGGTGGACATGTGGTGGTGAGCCTTTGCGTTGGCAGCAATGGCCAGATCGTCTCGGGGCCCGACCTCGTGGTTGAGGGCCTGCCCGAGACCGAGGACGAGTCGCTGACCGATCTGGTCGAGGACACAATTGCAGGCGTGCTGAAAAGCATGCCCCCCAAGCGCCGCAGCGACGCCGAAGTGCTCAATTCGGCGATTTTCAAGGCGATCCGCAACGAAGTGAATGCCTATTGGGGCCGCAAGCCCAATGTTTCGGTGTTCGTACACCGGGTGTGACGAGCTGATCTCAAGGCGAGGGCGGCAATCTGCCCCCTCGACTTTGGATCTGACTGCGCGCATGTGTCGGCCACTTACAGGAAAGAAGCTTTGCCATGCAGATCGGCTCGATCCTCGCCGTCTTCTTTGTGATCTGGTGGCTCTGCTTTGTTGCGGTCTTGCCGATCGGCACGCAAAGCCAGCATGAGCTTGGCGATGTGGCGCCGGGCACCGAGCCGGGTGCGCCGGCAGTGCCGCGTCTGTTGCGCAAGGTGTTGGTGGCGACCCTGCTCGCCGCCGTCGTGACGCCCTTGCTGCTCTGGGGTGTCAATAACGGCATCCTGCACGACTATTGGAATCGCTGAGCCGACTCGTCCGAACGAGGTGAGTCGGATGCCGAAAGGTGGCGAGAGGAGCCAATGACGAGGACTGGGTTGTCGAAGCAATCGCCGCTGATTGATCTTGCGGGGCATGCAACTGGGCCCCGGAATCAAAAAAGCAGGGCACGAGGCCCTGCTTGTTTGAGTTTGACGACATACGCTGGTCTTAGGCTCGCTCGAAAGCGGCTGCCAACGCTCCTCCCTGACGCTGCCGACGTCTAGCGGTGTGGACCGCCTTTGCTTTATTGACAGGGAACCTAACAAGTTGTTGTAGGACTGTCACGCAGATTCTGCATGCCTTCTATGCTTGATTTGAATGGACGCGAGGCCCTTCAATAGGCATCAAGCAAGCCCTTGCCTCGCTTCAATGTTCCCGGAGTTCCTATGCGCCTGTCTCGCTATTTCCTGCCAGTGCTCCGTGACGTTCCCAAGGAAGCAGAAATCGTCTCGCACCGGCTGATGCTGCGCGCCGGGATGATCCGCCAGCAGGCTTCGGGCCTCTATAGCTGGCTGCCCTTTGGCTACAAGGCGCTTATGAAGGTGCAGCGCATCATCGAGGAAGAGCAGAACCGCTCTGGCGCCGTGGAACTGCTGATGCCCACGATCCAGTCGGCGGAGCTATGGCGCGAATCGGGCCGCTATGACGCCTATGGCAAGGAAATGCTGCGCATTCAGGACCGGCATGAGCGCGAGTTTCTTTATGGTCCCACCAATGAGGAGATGATCACCGACATCTTCCGGACCTATGTGAAGTCCTACAAGGACCTGCCGCTCAATCTCTATCACATCCAGTGGAAGTTCCGCGATGAGGTGCGGCCGCGGTTCGGGACGATGCGCTCGCGCGAATTCCTGATGAAGGATGCTTATAGCTTCGATCTGACCAAGGAAGACGCGGTCCGCGCCTACCAGCGCATGTTCGTGGCTTATCTGCGCACCTATGCCCGTATGGGGCTCACCGCCATTCCGATGCGGGCCGATACGGGCCCGATCGGTGGCGATCTCAGCCACGAATTCATCATTCTGGCCGAAACCGGCGAAAGCCAGGTGTTCTGCCATCGCGATCTGCTGGAGAAGCCGATCCCAGCCAAGGAGACCGACTTCCGCGGCGACCTCAACCCCATCGTCGATGACTGGACCTCGCT
>JAQSXP010000249.1 GCA_029256605.1 Devosia sp.
GCGGTGGCGGCGGACCCCGATTGCCGGCTGGTGCTGCGCAGCGGCGCGATCTTTTTCCATGACCATGGCACCTATGAGCGCGGCATTGCCGGGCTCGATGCGCGTGAGGGTTTCCGCATTGGCGGGCAGGTGCGCTCGGCCTCGAGCGGGTTCAAGCCGGCGCTGCGGCTGTGGGCCGAAGTGCTGTCGCTGCCCGAGGCGGGGCTCGCGATCTGCGGCATGGGCCTGCGCGATGTGGCGATGGATCAGGGGCTGCCGCGCCCGCTCGCGCTGTATCGCGATGGCGCGCCGGCTCAGGTGGACCTGGGCGGTGCCTCGGTGCAGCGCCTCAACGACCAGCATGCGTTTGTGGCGCTGCCCGAAGGCGTGGTGCTGCAGCTTGGGGATGTGATCGAGTTCGGCATTTCCCATCCCTGCACTTGCATCGACCGGCACGCGATCATCTACAATCTCGCGCCCGACCACACGGTGACGGGGGCCTTCCTCACCAGCTTTGGCTGAGGCGGGCTTGGCCGCTCAGAGCTCGAACTGAATGGGCACGGTCAGCGTCAGCCGCGACTGGGCGAGTTCGGCCGGCGGCGCCGGCACGGGCGAAGCGCGCTGGATCATGCTCATCACCGCCTCGTCGAGATCGGGATAGCCCGATGAACGGGCGATGCGGGCCGAGAGCACATTGCCGCGCGGATCGATGGAAAATTCGAGCTGCACGAGGCCCTCTTCGCGCCGGTTCTGCGCGGCCCGGGGATAGCGCTTGCGCTGGTTGAGATAGCTCACCAGCTGCGACTGCCAGCGCGCCGGCGACACGCTGGGTGCCGATGGGCGCGCGGCGGGCTGGGCGCTGGCAGCGGGCGCTGCCTTCGGGGCAGCACTGGCGGCGGGCGCGGCCGTGCGCGCGGGCGCGGTCTGCGCGGGTGGGCGTCGGGTGGTGGTGCGTGGGCGCTGGCGGCGCTCCAGCAGCCGGGCCGATTGCTGCACCGGCAGCGGCGCCACCACGGCGGGCTCGGGTGTTTCCACGGACTCGGGAATGAGCTCTTCCACCACGGGCTCGGGTTCGGGCAGCGGCTCTGGCTCCGGCTCTGGCTCCGGCTCCGGCTCGGGTAAGGGCTCAGGCTCGGGTTCCGGCAAGGGCTCTGGCTCGGGCTCAGGACGCGGTGGCTCGATGGCCGGCTCGGGGGGCGGTTCCTCGATGATCGGTTCTGGTTCCGGTGGCGGGGGCTCAACGGCTTCCTCGACCGGTTCTGGCGTGGGGGCGAGATCGGGCTCCTGGGGCGGGAGCTCTGCCGGTGCGGTTTCGGGCGGGACCGGGAGCGGCGCCAGCTCGAGCATGATGGCCTCGGGCGCGTTGCCCGCGAGCGCAAACTCTTCGGGCGGACGGTTGAGGAGCCAATAGGCGCCGGCCCCTTGCGTGCCTAGGACGACAAGAAAGGCGCCGGCCCATACCAAAACGCCGCGCCAACCGGCGCGGCCGTCATCATCGATGGGAGTGGAACCGGCGGCTGCGGTCATGGCGCAGGCGCGGCGGCAGCGACCGGCGGGGCGGTTTCGAGCCCGACCAGCGCGATCTTGAGATAGCCGGCGGCGCGCAGCAGGTTCATGAGGCCCATGAGCTCGCCATAATCGACGCTCTGGTCGGCGCGCAGGAAAATGCGGGTTTCCCGATCACTCTGCGTCAAGGTGTCGAGCGCGGTGCCGAGCGTTTCGCGCCCAACGGGGTCGTTGCCCAGCGAGAGGCTCAGATCCTGGCGCAAGGTGACATAGACCGGCTCGTCGGGGCGTGGGGCCTGGGCGGCGCTCGAGGCGGGCAGATCGACATTGATGTCGACGGTGGCGAGGGGCGCCGCGACCATGAAGATGATCAGGAGGACAAGGATCACGTCGATAAACGGCGTGACGTTGATCTCGTGAGTTTCGGCGAGCTCGTCGCCCGAGTTTTCGCGGATGCCGCCAGCCATGCGGGTTTACTCCGCCGCTGCGGGGTGGAGCACCCCAGGGTGATGGCGCGCGACATAGCGATGGTCGAGATCGCTGCTGACCAGGCGCTCAACGGCCGCCGAAACATCGCCCAGCTGCTGGCGATAGCCGGTGATGGCGCGGGCAAAGATATTGTAGAAAATGACGGCGGGAATGGCGGCGACGAGCCCCATGGCGGTGGCGAGCAGGGCCTCGGCAATGCCGGGCGCCACGACGGCAAGGCTGCTCGATTGCGCCTGCGAGATGCCGATAAACGAATTCATGATGCCCCAGACGGTGCCGAAGAGGCCCACAAAGGGCGACACCGAACCGATGCTGGCTAAAACGCCGGTGCCAAGCATCAAGCGCCGGCCGGCGCCGATTTCGATGCGGTTTAGGCGCGAGGCAACCCGCTCCTTGAGCCCGTTATTGGCGGCGAAATCGATGACCTGGTCGGCGCGCGCCACTTCCTGCTGGGCAGCCTGCACGAGGCGAACGCCGGCGCCGCGCCGGCCGCTGAGCGCCGTGGCCGCGTCGGCCAGCGTGGTGGAGGCCTGAACCGCGCGCAGGGTGCGGCGCAGCCGGGCCTTAGCGCCAACCAGTTCAAGGGTCTTGGCCAGCCAGACCGTCCAGGTGACGACGGACGCCAGGAGCAGGCCGATCATCACGCCTTTGACCACCCAGTCGGCAGCCATGAACATGCCCCAGGGGGAAAGGTCATGTGGCAGGTCGGCATTGACGCCAGCTTGGGGCTCTTCGGGCGCCAGCAGGTCGGCCGGAGCAGTGGCGGGAGGCGGCAGCGGCGCGGCCGTATCAACAGCTGGAGCCGGTGCCGAGGGCACGGCAGCGGGTGCTGCGGGGGTGCTGGTCGTTGGTGCAGCCGATGCGGGTGGCGGGCTTGCGGGCGCTGCGTCCTGGGCGAGGGTCAAGCCGGCGCCGAGACTCCATGCGATGGCCATGGCCAGCCCGAAGGCGGCTGCCGCATTACGCTTCATTGTTGACTCTCCGTGACCAGTTTGCGGCTTCTACGAAACATGATCATTATCGTCAACAAACTTGCACGGCTTGTCCCAAGACGCTTTGCCAGTGCTGGCAAGGAGATAGCCAAGACGGCCCTGACCAGCAAAAAAGGGCGGCAAGCCCGTGCTCGCCACCCCTTGTTCTCGGCTGGGGGAAAAATCTAGAGCGTGGCGTCGAGTGCCTTGATCAGGCCATCGACCTCGGCCGGGCTGTTGTAATGGGCCATCGAGACGCGCACGACGCCGCTGCTGCCCATCAGGTCGAGATATTCAGCCAGCCGGCGGGCGTGGAAATCGCCAAAACGCACGGCGATCTTGTAGGGGTCGATCGATTTGGCGATCTCGCCGCTATCCTTGCCATCCACCACAAAGCTGATCGTGGGCACCCGGGCGCCGGCGACAGCATGGGTGCGCCCGATGATGCGGGTGTCGTTGCGCTCGCGCAGATAGCTCAGCAACTGCTCGCCGATGATGCGCTCATGCTCGACGATGTCACCGAATGCGGCCACCACCTTGGAGCGGTCGTCGCCCGTGCTGTTCGACTTGCCACCGAGCTCCACGAGGTAATCGACGATCCCTGCCGCGCCGCAGCTGAGCTCGTAATTGACATTGCCCGGCTCGAGCTTGTGGGGGACTTTGTCCTTGCCGTAAAAGTAATGGTAGAGGCCGTCGAGCTCGAGCAGATGCTCATACTTGCCGTAGAGCACGGCATGGTGGGGTCCGAA
>JAQSXP010000011.1 GCA_029256605.1 Devosia sp.
CGCCATCTGCATCAACTCGATGCGGTGCCCATCAGGGTCCTCGATCCAGGTCTGCCAATTGCCATCGGCGCCCTGCACTTTGGGCCGGATCATCTCCACCCCCACTGCATTCAGCTCGCGCACGGTCCGCTCGATGTCTGGCACCTGCAGGCACATATGGTTGAAGCCCACCGCCTCGCGCTCGCTGGCACGCTCACCCTCACCTTCAGGAAAAAGTTCCAGATACTGATCGTCAGTGATGCGCAGATACACCAGCCAAAGCCGCCCATCGCGGTCGAGCCGCAGCATTTCAGCAAAACCCAGCTTGTTGATGTAGAAATCAAGCGTGCGCTCGATGTCCTTTACCCGGATGGCGACATGGGCGATCGCGGAAACCGTCAGCATGAAACGAGACCTTTCAGGATCGAACCGCCCAACGCGAGATGGCAGGTTCGTAAGAGCCGCCCACTGGGCGACGTAAGCTGATAACGCATTGAAATCCTCTCGAAGCGACGTTGCGCCGGGATGACCGCTTCACGACCTATCCAAATATGAACTTTGACAGTTCACAAACTTATGGTAGTCAGAAGGCATAATTTGTCAACTGCGGACCGCATGCCTTGAACAGCGAGCTCGAATCCAGCGCGGCCCACAAGCACACCATTCCGGTGATCGACCGGATGATGGACCTGCTGGGCGCACTGGAACAGCGCGGCTCAGGCATGACCATCAGCGACCTGACGGCAGTGCTCGGCCAGCCCCGCACCTCAATCTACCGCATTCTCAACACCCTGCAGCAGCATGACATGGTGCGCCGCGACGATGCCGGGGCGTACCATCTTGGCTCGCGCCTGCTGACGCTGGCGTCCCATGTGGCCTCGCGCGCCACCGATATCGACCTCGTCGCCATTGGCCAGCCCTTCATCGACAAGCTGGCCGCTGAGTTGGGCGAGGGCGTCAAGCTCAGCGTCATCGACAATGAAGGCATTCTGGTGCTGGCCGCCTCGCAGGGCCGGCGCGAATACGCGCTGACCGTCGCGCCCGGCCAGCGGATGCCGGTCCATGCCGGCGCCGCAAGCAAGCTCCTGCTCGCCTATCTCGACCCTGAGGAACAGGCGCGCTGGATCGACAGGCCACTCAGCGCCTTTACCACCAAGACCATCACCGATCCCAAGCGCCTGCGCAGCGAACTCGCGCGCATCCGGCGCCTGGGCTGGGCTCAGGACAAGGGCGAGAACGCCCCCTCGATCCAGGCCTATGCCGCGCCCGTTTTTGCCAAAACGGGCAAGATGGTCGCTGGCGTCAGCGTGCCCTTTCTCAGCGGCACCGAGCCCGCCCGCATGGAGCTGATCCGCATGGCGGCGATCGAAACCGCCGCCGCCATCAGCCAGGCCATGCCCGCATAACAATCGCTCCGGGGGGACAGAAGTGAAAATCATTGATCTGAAATGCGCCATCATCGGCAAAAGCCCGATCGTGCGCATCGTTACCGATGAGGGAATATCGGGCTACGCCCAGGCCGAAACCTGGAAGCCGTACCTCAAACCCCATATCCTCGCCTTTCGCGACGCCCTGATCGGCGAAGACCCGACCCTAGTTGAGCGCGTCATGCTCAAGATCCGCCAGCGCGGCGGCTTCAAGCCCTGGGGCACGGCGGTGAGCGTCATCGAAATGGCCCTTTGGGACCTTGCCGGCAAAGCCGCAGGCCTGCCCGTGCACAAGCTCTTGGGCGGCAAGATCCGCGACAAGGTGCGCGTCTACAATGGCTCGGTGCGCTTTCCCTTTTCCGGCCACCGCCCGGAAGACTATGCCGACGACATGAAAAAGATGATGGCCTTGCCCCAGGGCTTCACCATCTTTAAGCAACCCATCGGCTTCCATTCGCCTATGAAGCGTGAAGTGCCCAACTTCTACTATGGCGAGCCGGGCGCCGGGGCCTTCCATGGTGCGCTTGATCGCGGCCCGATCACCGAAAAGGGCTTGCGTCACTTCGTTGATTGCGTCGCTGCGATGAAGGAAGTCACCGGAGACGATGTAGGCCTCGCGCTCGACTGCGGCCCCGGCTGGATGCTGGGGGACGCCATTCGCCTCGCGCGATTGCTCGAGCCCTACAACCTGCTCTGGATCGAAGACCTGCTGTCGGGCGACTACACGCCTTGGGTCAATGCCGGCGTTTACCGCGAACTCACCCGCACCTCCACGACCCCTATTCATACCGGCGAGCAAATCTACCTTCGGCAGAATTTCAAGGAACTTATCGAGACCCAGGCAGTGCATGTGGTTGGCCCGGATCCCGCCGATGTGGGCGGCATCGCCGAGCTTAAATGGATCGCCGAATATGCCGATCTGCACGGCATCACCATGGCGCCCCACGGCACGGCAAACGGCGTGCTGGGTTTAGGCGCTCTGGTGCAGGTTTCGGCGACGCTCCCCAACAACTTCATCGCTTTTGAGTATACCCATGGCGACCCCGACTGGTGGAACGACATCGTTGAAGGCCTGCCGCCGGTTGAAAACGGCATGATCACCGTTCCTGACCGCCCCGGCATGGGGGTCGATATCGTTCCCGAGCGGGCCCAGCGCTATCTCGGCCCTGACGATCTCGACTTCTTCCGCTAACCGACCGCCAAGGACCCCTCATGCACACCATCGGCATCCTGGGCGCTGCCGGCATTGCGCCCCGCTCCATCATTCAGCCCACCCGCCGCCGCCGTGATGCGGTGATCGGCGCCGTCGCCTCGCGTCGCCCTGGTGCCGCGCAGGCTTATGCCGAAACCCACCGCATTCCCGTGGCCCATGAAAGCTATGAGGCCCTCCTCGCCGATCCCGCGATCACCATTGTCTACAATGCCCTGCCCCCCACGGGCCATGCGGAATGGACCATCAAAGCCCTCGAAGCGGGCAAGCATGTACTCTGTGAAAAGCCCTTAGCCACCAGTGCGGCCGAAGCCGCCCTGATGGTGGCGGCAGCGGAACGGGCCAACCGCCTCCTCGCCGAAGCCTTCCACGATCGCTACCATCCGGTTTTCTTGCATCTGCTCGATCTCAAACACTCAGGAGCGCTTGGCGCGATCAAGTCGCTGACCGCCAGTTTTCACGTCGATATTCCCTTTGATCCCAAATCCATTCGCCACGACCCCAGCCAGGGTGGTGGCGCAATGATGGATCTGGGCTGTTATCCCGTTCATTGGCTGCGCTCTTTCATGGGCTGCGAACCGGAGGTCCGCTCCGCCAGGGCCGTACTTAACCCGCTCGGCGTCGATCAGCGCATGGAGGCCGAACTGGCGTTTCCTGGAAACGTGCCGGCCCAGATGATCGCCGATATCGCCAGCCCACCCTTCCGCGGCCTCCTGCGTATCGAAGGAGAACAAGGGATCGTGGAGCTCGACAATCCTTGCTTGCCCCACAAGGGCCATTCATTGCGGGAATGGTTCGGCGAGAGCTATCGCGAACACACCTTGGGCGCTGGGACAACCTATGACTATCAGCTGGCAGCGTTTCTCGAGGCACTGACCGGCGGCACACCCTTGCCCACCGGAGGGATGGATGCGGTAGCCAACATGGCGACCATCGACGCCATCTATGCAGCCGCGCGGGCAGGCGGAACGATGCGCCCATCTTAGCTGTGTGCTGCAGCCACTCAGACTACATGCCTGGCTCTGGCCAACTTGAGGCGCAAAGCTTCAACCCGGATGCGCTGCCGCTGGCTTAATCCTTAGCGCTCGATATCTCGCGCCACCGAGACCGCGACGCCTGAAGAAAGGCGAGTTGTGGCCAAGCGGGTAAAAGCGTCTTGAACCCCTCCCGCGGGGATATGTAGCGCGCAGCGAACTCTTCCCCGTTCTGAAAGAGTTCGCCGTCGCGGCCATAAGCTTACGCCGCCGCCGCGCCAATCCCGCCCTGCGCTGTCCTGGCACAGCTCCAGAAAATCCGGGACAGGTTCTGCCCGGTAGCAACGATCTGATGGTAACTAGACTCGCATGCACTCTTCCCGCATGCGAGTCGAACTTCCATGCCGCGGCGTCCCTGCTCCGACACGCCACTGCAGCGGATATTCCTTCGTCTGCCTATTCGGCCGCCTGCGTCATGCCAGCGCCCGATGGCAGCTCGAACATGCCCTGGCTGAGCGTATCGAGATGGGCGATCACCTGCTCGCTGGGCAGGACATTGGCGTATTTGGCATGCATGTCGCACAGGTTGATGGCGTGGTTGGCCTGTGCCCGGTCAAAGCACCCGTCCTCCACCACCGTCACCCGGTAGTTGAGCGAGAAGGCATCCAGCACCGTCGCGCGCACGCAGCCCGAGGTCGTGGTGCCCGTGACAATCACGCTGTCGCAGCCGAGCAGTTGCAGATAGGAGGTCATCGGCGTGCCGGCAAAGCCGGATGGCTTTTGCTTGTAGATGACGATGTCGCGCGGTCCCGGCTCGATCTCGGCGACGATTTCATTGCCATCGACGCCGTTGCTGGTTATCTGCGCCGGCTCTTCCGCACGGCGGGCACTCTTCCATGACCAAGAACCGGCGTCCCACTTGTCAGGGCGCTGAATGCCCGTCGTGTAGATGACGGGAATGCCCTTGCCGCGACAGGTCCCGATCAACTGTTGCAACACCGGCATGGCTTTCCAGGCATACTCACCGCACGACGTACGCCATTTCTTGATGCTCTCGAGGATCGGTGTCGGCTTCTCGTCACAAAATGCATAGTTCACGTCGATGACGAGCAGCGCTGGGCGCTTGCCCCACGCCGCCAGAGAGCCAAAGCCGGAGGCGGCGAACACCGCCTTGTCCTCCTCGTTGAGATACTTGTCCCATATCCGTTCAGTCATGCTCGTTCTCCTTGGTTGCGAAGGGGGGGTGAGAGGGGCTGCAGATGGCGGCGCACGAGGACGAAGACCGCCGCGCAGGCGACCAGCAGGACGGCGTTGATCCAAAGGCCGCCGGCATAGCCAATGCCGCTAAGATCCACGATGGCGCCGATCGCCAGCGGGCCGACGAGGTAGCCAAGATCGCCGGCAAATCTCAGCGCACCCATGGCTGGGCCATGCTGGCTGCGCGGGGTAGCATCGACGGCATAAGCACCGATAGCCGGACCGCCGATGCCAACGGCAAGACCGATCCCGATCATGCTGGCATAAAGCGTAATGGGCGTCGCCGCGACCGTGATGGCCACCAGCGCCAAGGCCGTGGTCAGCAGCGAAACGCCGATGAGCGCCGGGCGCGAAACCCGGTCCACGAGCCAGGCTGCCAAGGGCAGTGAAACGAGATTGGCCACAGCGGACAGCGACATTGCCGCGCCCAGACTGCCCGGATCGATAGAAAATTCGGCCGTCGCGAGCAACGGGATCAGCTGCCACTGCCCCGCGGTGCGCGTCAGAAAGAAAGCAAAATTGGCCAGCAAGGCGCAGGCAAATGGCAGGATGAACAGCAGTGGCAGGGCTCCGGCAGGATGGGCATGGTCCTCGTCCGCCGGGTGCTGCTTTTCGTTGAACAGCAGCAGTGGCAGGGTGCCGGAGACCAGCCCGATGACGGCCGCCGCATAGAAAGGCCCGCTCAGCCCGAAGACGCTGGCAGCCAACCCGCCGACACTCGGCCCAAAAGCGCCGCCGACAAGCACCGCACCCTGGTAGAGTGACATCACCTTGCCTCGGGAGCGGGCATCGCTGCGCTGCGCGACAAAGATCATCGTGGCGGTCATGAAGAGCCCGGAGCCGATGCCCTGCATGGTCCGGCCCACCAGCGCCACGACATAGCTTGGCGCCAACGCTGCCATGAACGCGCCCACCGAGCAGAGCAGCAACCCGACGCCCAGCAATGGCCGCAGGCCAGTCTTGTGGGCCAGGTGGCCCGCGGGAATGTCGGCCGCCAAGCGCCCGGCGGCAAAGACGGTGATCATGAGGCCGATCTGCCAGTCGGGCGCGCCAAAGCCTTGGGCATAGACCGCCATCACCGGGGTCAGCATGCCGAACAGCATCATGTGGGCCGCCACCGACAGCAGCACCAGCGGCAGGTGGGGGATGGCACCCATGGTGTCGCGCCAAGTTGCGGGCAGATGGTCGATGCGGTCGATCGCGTTCATTCGCGGCCTCCGGGAGGCGCGTTGCAAAAAGTCTCAAGCATGATGGTCTACTCAGCCGGTTCGCCGGCGTTCTCGGGGGCCTTGAGCGGCCCCCCTCGTCTTGTGTAAGCGGAAAAGCCGACCAGGGTGGCCACCAGCATGAAGCCGCCGCTGTAGAAGGCCACGGTCAGGCCGAAGAGCTGCCCCAGAATGCCGAACATGGCCGGGCTCAGGACCTGCGAGAAGCGGTTGGCGAGAAGGCGCAGGCCCATGAGCTTGCCGCGCTCGGCTTCGCCCACCGCGTCCACCATGATCATGATCGATACCGGCAGGTTGATCCCGACGGCACCGCCGATGATACAGACCAGCAGGATCATGGTAACCGGGGATATCACCGCGAGCGGCGTCAGCACGACGCCCACCGCCGCGATGGTGCCGGCGCAAAGCAGGATCCACTCGAGCGAATAGCGCCTCATTACCCAGTTGAGGGCGAAACGCGACAGCATGGCCGCCAGCGCATGTGCAGAAATGGCGGTCGAGATGATGAGGGTGGCGTAGCTGTTCTGCGCCATATAGAGCGGCAAAAAGCTCATATACATCGCCTGGATGTACATGACGAGGAATGTCGCGGTGAGACCGAACTGGACCGGTCTTGCCCCTGCCAGCCCGATGCCGCGCTTGTAGCTGGTCACGATCCCGGCCGGGCTGAACACCTCGCGCACCCTCACCTCATGGGTGGGGTGAGGATAGTTGCGGCTCATCCAGAACAAGACCCCCATGAACAGCAGGCAGCAGATCAGCGAGGCAACAAACGCAGCGCGATAACCATCGGTCGGCACGCTAAAAGCCGAGGCCACAAGGCCCCCCGCGATCGGGCCGAGCATGCCCCCTGCCGACATCCACATCGAATAGCTCTTGATGGCGTCGTTGCGGCTCTCCCGCTCGCCTTGCGCCACCAGCACCTGGAACGAAGAGGCCATGATGATGATGGCGGCGCCGATCAGTACCTGCGAGAACGCCAGCACCACGAAATCGGTGGCGAGGACCGTGCAGGCGAGCGAGGCCAGGAGGAAATAGGAGCCGTAGCGCAGCATCTTCATCGGCCCGATCGAATCGATCAACTGGCCGGTGGGCATGGCGATGACGATGGGCAGCAATGCCTTGAGCGTCACCATCAGGCCAACCGCGAGGGTCGAGGCACCAAGCTCGGTCGCGTAAAGCGAAAAGAACGGCTGGGCGAGGCCATTGATGGCGAAAAAGACGCCGCCGCCAAAGATGCCGAACTGGGCGTAGTTCCGCTCGGCTGCTGTTGAGGTTGTGTCAGGTGGCATGATGGCAGGCCACCTGTCTGGCGCGATCATGGTTGGGTAGCTGCGGCTTGGTGCTGCGGCAAAGATCGGTTGCCATCGGGCAGCGCGAGGCGAACGCGCATCCGATGGGTAGGTTGAGCGGGCTTGGCAATTCTCCCTGCAACGGCACATTGATCCGCCGCGCCTCGATGGCCGGGTCGGGCACCGGCACCGCCTCGATCAGGGCGCGCGTATAAGGGTGCTTGGGATTGGCAAAGATCTCTTCGGCCGCCCCGTATTCGACCACCTCGCCCAGATACATGACGGCAATCCGGTCCGAGATGTAGCGGACGGTGAGAAGGTCGTGCGAAATGAACACGAACCCGATCCCGAGCTCCTGCTTGAGATCAACCAGCAGGTTAATGATCTGGGCGCGCACCGACACATCGAGCGCCGATGTCGGCTCGTCCGCCACCACCACAGAAGGATCGAGGGCAAGCGCACGTGCCACGGCAACGCGCTGACGCTGTCCGCCGCTCAGCTGGTGCGGATAGCGGTCGGCATGGCTGGGATCGAGCCCCACCTGTTCGATGAGTTCGCGCACCTTGGCACTGCGCTCGGTCCGATTGCCCTGGCGCTTGACCACGAGCGGCTCCTCAACGATTGCCCCGATGGTCATCTTGGGGTTGAACGAGGACGCCGGGTCCTGGAACACCATCTGCGCGAGCCCGGAAATATAGATGTCCCCGGAGGTGGGCTTTTCGAGCCCAAGCAACAAGCGCGCAACGGTGCTCTTGCCGCAGCCGCTTTCCCCCACAATGCCCAGCGTTTCTCCGCGATGCACGCGAAGATTCACGCCGTTGACGGCGTTAACCACCATGCGCTTGGAGGTGCTGAACTGCTTGCGCAGAGCATTGAGCTCGACGATTACCTTGTCAGTACCCGCCGATTCCACGACGGCCCGAGCTGATCGCTCCGGGGCAAGCATGGCGACGCTGTCCAGACCCTTGGGCAGCCAGCAGGCCGCGTCGTGCTCGATGCCGCGGTCGCTCAGAGCCGGCGCCTCGGCATGGCAGCGCTCATGCACCCCGGCGCAGCGATCCTTGAAGGCACAACCAAGGATCGGCTTGCGCATGTCGGGTGGCAGACCCGAAATCTGCGGCAATCGCTCGTGCTTGCCCATCGTGGTGCCCGGAATGGTGCCGAGCAGGCTTTGGGTGTAGGGGTGGCAGGGTCTGGCGAAGATGTCTTCGACCCGGCCGAACTCAACGATCCGTCCCGCATACATCACCGCAACCTTGTGCGCGAACCGCGCGACCAGCCCGAGGTCGTGCGTGATGAACAGCATGGCGGCGCCAGCTTCCGAGGTCAGGTTCTTGAGCACCTCGACGATCTGAGCCTGGATGGTGACATCGAGTGCGGTTGTCGGCTCGTCGGCAATCACCAGCTGTGGCCGGCTGGACAAGGCCATGGCGATCATCACCCGCTGCCGCATGCCGCCGCTCATCTCGAAGGGATAAGCGTCGATGCGCCGCTCGGGCTCGGGGATACCGACCTTGCCCAGCCACTTGATAGCCTCGGCACGCGCCTCGTCCCTCTTGATCCCCAGATTGCGCATCATGGGCTCGACCATCTGCTTGCTGACGCGCATCACCGGATCAAGCGAGGACATCGGATCCTGGAACACCGTTCCCACCTGTCGCCCGCGCACCTTGTTAAGCTGGCTCTCGCTCAGCGCATTGATGTCTCGGCCTTCGAGAAGCACCTGCCCGCCGACCACCTTGCCGGGATGGGCAAGGAGCCGGAGGATCGACATGGCCATCGCGCTCTTGCCCGAGCCGCTTTCGCCCACCACCGCGACGCGCTCGCCGCGTTCAATGGTGAAGGAGACGCCGTCCACCGCCGTAACGATGCCGCTGCCGGTCTGGAACTGGGTCCGCAAGCCGCGCACTTCAAGCAGCGTGTGCGCGGTAGTCGCCATCGTGTTGGCAAGTCGTGCCTGGTAGTTCATGAGAACACTCCCGTTCTAGCGCCGTGCCCGCGGATCGAGCAGCTCGCGCACGCCGTCCGACAGGAAGTGGAGCCCGATGGTGATGAGAAGGATGACGACGCCGGGCAGGGTCGAAATCCACCAGGCTTGTTCAAGGTACATCTGCCCGTCGCGCACGATGTTTCCGAGCGACGGCGAAGGCGGCATGATACCAAGGCCCAGGAAACTGAGGCTCGCTTCGATGAGGATGGCATTGGCCGCGGCAATGCTCGCCGCCACCAGCATGGGCGCGAGCGTGTTGGGCACGATGTGCCGGCTCATCAGCCAGAACTGCGAGGCATCGACCGTCCTTGCGGCATCGATGAAAGCGCGGCTGCGCAGGCTGAGAACCTGCGAACGCTGAAGGCGAATGAAGCGCGGAACATCCGCCAGCGAGATTGCGAGGATAACCGGGATCAGCCCCGTGCCCATGACGGAAACCAGGCCAATGGCGAGCAGCAATGACGGAAAAGCCAGGAATATGTCGACGATCGTCATGATCACGCGGTCCACCTTGCCGCCGTAAAAGCCCGCCAGCGTCCCGAGCACCATGCCGCTCACCAGTGCGATCGCGGCGACCGAAGCCCCGACCAGCATCGAGATCTGCACACCTGCCAAGGTCCGGCTCAGGATGTCGCGGCCCATCTTGTCGGTGCCAAACGGATGCTGAATCGAAGGCAATTCCATCATCGCCCGCAGATTGGTTTCGAGTGGCTTCTGAATGGGCAAGAGGGGCGCGAACACCGTCAGCAACAGGATTGGCACCAGCAGCAACAGCGCAATCCGCACCTTGCCGTGGAAAAGCGCGCCGCTGCGGAATGGCGCTCCCAGTGCCTCGCGGAAGCTAGCCGATGCAGCAGGAACAGAAGAAAGCGAAAGGTCGGCCATGGATCAGCGCTCCTAGAACTGCACGCGGGGGTCGAGGGCCCGGTAGACCAGGTCCGTGGTGAAGTTGATGAGCACGAACACCAGCGCGTAAACGACGATCAGGGTCTGGACGAGCTGGTAGTCGCGGCTGTTGATGCCTGTGATCAGCAGGTTGCCGACGCCTGGGATGGTGAAGATGAATTCGACAATCACCGTGCCACCGAGCAGATTGCCGAAGCTGAGGCCAACTACAGTGGCGATCGGCAGCGCTGCGTTCTTGAGCGCATGGCGGAACAGCACGCGCAGCTCCGACCAGCCGAGAGAGCGTGCCGTGCGCACATAGTCCTCGTTGAGCACATCGAGCACGGCGGTGCGGGTAATGCGGGCAAGCGTCGCCACCTGTGACAGCGACAGCACGATCACCGGCAGGGCTAACCTGAGCATGATGCTCGAGGGATCGTTCCAGTTGAGCTGCCCCGAGGCCGGAAACCAGCCCAGCCCTAGCGAGAACACCAGCAGCAGCACCAGCGCGGTCCAGAAGGGCGGCATGAGGTCGATGACCATGGCCGCGCCAGTCAGGGCATTGTCGAGCCAGCGACGCCCCTTGTGGACCATGAAGGCAGCGAGAGTGCCGAGCGGGATGGAGATGAGGACCGCCAGAACAATCGTTGCCAGGGCAATGGAAAGCGTGATGGGCAGCGCCCGGAACAGCAGCTCGGCAATGGGAATGCGTGTGGTGATTGTCTCGCCCAGGTCTCCGCGCAAGAGGTCGCCGAGATAACCGAAATACTGCAGGGGCAGCGGCGCATCGAGGCCGAGCTGCTCGCGCAGCCGTTCCAATGCCTCCCCTGAGAGCGTGTCACCGGCCATGGCCGAGGCCGCATCGCCCGGGATCAACCGCAACGTGAAGAACACCAGCGTCACGATGCCGAGGACAGTGACCAGCATCTGGAGGAATTTCTTGGCGGCGTATTCGGTCATGGCGCGCCCCCCTTACTCGGCGATGTCCACGGCCCAGAAATCAACCTGAGCGAGGTAGTTGATGTGCACGCCAGTGACCTCGGGCTTGCTCGGCCAGAACACGTTGTTGGCATAGGTCGGCACATAGGGCAGGTCTTCCGCCACCATTTGCTGCACCTGCTTGTAAAGCTCGAAGGCTGTGGCCTCATCGGCCTCGGCGCGGGCGGCCTCGAGCAGTTCGGTCACCTTGGGATTGTCGTAGCGTGCGCCGTTGAGGCCATTGGGCACGAGATTGTCGGGGTGCAGGAAACTGAACAGGATCATGTCCGGATTGACCGCCGGCAGCAGGCGCGTGGCGCTGTCGAAATCGCCGCTGTTGCGCCGCTGGTTGAAGGTCGGCGTATCGACCAGTTCCATTTCCATGGTGATGCCCACCTGGCTGAGATAATCGATCTGGAACTGCTGCACTTCCGTCACGCCCTGCGCTGAGGTCGAGAGATTGCGGAAGGTAAAGCCGTCGGGATAACCGGCTTCCGCGAGCAGGGTCTTGGCCTTTTCCGGATCGTAGCGATAGATGGCGATCTCGTCGGTATAAACGTCCATCCAGGGCATCAGCATGGAATAGTGTGCCTGCTGCAGGCTCGGCGCGATCGCCTGGCTGATGGCCTCGAAATCCACGGCATGGGCGATGGCCTGGCGCACCCGCCGGTCGGCCAGGGCCTCGTGTTCGGGGTTGAGCACCATGAGAGCGACGGCGTAGTTCATCACCGAATTCATGGTGAAGCCTTCCGCCTCGAGCGTGGCCAGGTTCTCTTCCTGGCTCGAGCGCATCACGAGGTCGACTTCGCCATTGCGCAGCGCAATAGTCGCGGTGGCCTCGTCCTTGATGATGTTGAACACCAGCGTCTCGATCGGCGCCGGACCCTTGTAATAGTCCTCGTGCCGCTTGAGGACGATCTGCGAGCTCACATCGATGCTGTCGAGATAATAGGGTCCGGTGCCGACCGGCTGCCAGCGCACTTGGTCCGCGGCATCCTCGATTGCCTTCTGGCTGACGATCTGGCCTTGGTGATAGTTCGCTACGGTGTGCAGGAAATTGCCGTTGGGCGCATCGAGTTCGATCACGACGGTGTAGGGGTCTGGTGCCGCCATCGAAACGATGCCGGCCAGTTCCGCCTCATAGGGCGATCCCGTCTCGGGGTCCTTGATGCGGTTAAAACTGTAGATGACGTCGGCGGCGGTCATTTCGCCATAGCCCTTCTGGAACTGCACGCCCTCGCGCAGCTTGAAGGTCCAGGTCTTGTTGTTGGCAGTTTCCCAGGAGGTCGCCAGGTCTGGCACGATCTCGCCGGTGACCCCGTCATACGTCGTCAGGCCCGAGAAGATGTTGAAGGCGATGTTCTCGTTTTCGATGCGAAATATATTGGCTGGATCGAAGCCCGCCGGATCGTCGTAGAAGCGCACCGTCATGGTCTTGCCCTGCGCCAAGGCGGCAGGCGTCGTAGCAACGACCATGGTCAGCGCTGCGATCGCAGTCATGCCTGCAGCAAGCAATCTTGCAATAGTGCCAGTCATTCTAAAGTCCCCTGGGAGCTGGTTTTTGATCGGCAGCAGGCCACTCCCGAGCGGGCTGGAGCGGCCGGGTTTGCTAGCTAGCGATGCGGGTGAGCGCCGGCTCGCGCGCAGCCCCGATCTGGCGGAAATAGGCCTTGGCGGCTTCCGCCTCGACGACATCGGCATATTTCTGGTGCATGTCGTAGAGGTTCATGAAGTGCGACGCCTCGGTGCGGTCGTAGACGCATTCGGAGACAACGCCGACACGGTAGCGATGAGTCGCTGCGTCCACGGCACTGGCGCGAACGCAACCGCTGGTGCTTTCGCCGCACATAATGACGGTATCAATGCCCATCGAGATCAGATGAAAGCTCAGCGGCGTGCCCTGGAAGGCGCTCGGAGCGGTTTTCTCAATGACGATCTCGCCGGCGATCGGCGCGACCTCGTCACAAATCTGCTCGCCCTTGAGCTTCATTTCGGCAGACATGTTGGACGGACCGCGTTTGCGATGGATCCAGGGCTTCATGCCATTGTTTAGGCCCTTGATGTGGACCACGGAAATGCCGGTTTCGCGCGCCACAGCCAGCAACTCGGCCGTCTTGTCGACGGCTGCCCAGCCCTCAAGGCCCATGGAGCCGGGCCAGGTCTTGATTGATTCAAAGATCGGTTCGCGGGTGAGGCCAACCACGCTGTAGTACATGTCGATCAGCACCAACGCGGGGTTGGAGCCGAAACCGAACAGTTCCTTCTTGCCCCAGAGTTTGTCGTGTTCCTTGTCGCGCTCAGTGAAAAACCGCTCCCAGCCATACATTGCCACTCTCCTGTTGTTGACGTAATGCCTACAAAAAAGGCAACCACAAACATTGACTAGAGTATTGGCATTCCAGGCAGCTTCAAGCAAAACTATCTAGGCCTAAGCATAAGGCGGACTAATAGATGCCCACTGCGCTCCCTTCGCTCGCCAGTCTCAGATCGTTCGAAGCCAGCGCGAGGCTCGAAAGCTTCTCCAAGGCCGCGCAGGAACTTAACCTGACACAAGCCGCAATCAGTCAGCAGGTGCGGCTGCTCGAGGATCGGATTGGTGGCGCTTTGTTCACGAGAGAAGCGCGCCGCGTCTCCCTCACCGAGTTGGGCCGACTCTATCTCAGCCTGACCGTGGACTCGTTGCGGAGCATGGAAAGCGCCTTCGAAACAGCGCGGGCGCTGTCACGACCGGACGCGCTGGTTTTGAAAACCACGCCGACATTTGCGGCGTGCTGGCTGCTGCCCCGCCTGCACAAGTTCCAGGAGCTTTGGCCCCACGCAAGCCTCACCGTTACAGCCGTCGAGCCGGAAGGCAATTTCGAAAGCGTCGGCGATCTGGTGATCACCACGGGGCAACGGGACCAGTGGCGCAACTTCCAAAGCCAGAAGCTCTTTGACATCGAGCTCGTGGCGGTAGCTTCGCCGGCTGTCGCGCAGCGCACCGATCTAGGGCGTTTCCTTGCGGGGCATACCGACGGCATTATCCACACCATTCGCCGCCTCGACGACTGGGCGCTCTGGTGCCGCGGCGCCGGCATTCCAGCCTTCACGCTCGACCGCGGCACGATCCTGTTCAATTCGGCCCTGTCCTATGTTGCGGCACAGAATGGGCTAGGCGTGGTCATCGCCGAAGAGCTGATGATCGCCGACCAGCTGGTCGCTCACCAATTGGTCCGTGTCCATTCGGCTCGGGTCCCCACCAGCCGCGCTTACTTCATCGTTGAACTCAAGGATCGGGCACGCCGCCCGATCGTGGAAGCCTTCGCGCAGTGGGTCACCGCTGAAGTGGCTGAGAGCCAGCAGCGGCTGAACAATGCCCGCGTTCTTGGCTGAGGCGATTACGCCATCTTGCCCACTCAGGTGAGTACGCCTAAGAAGTAAGCGATAGCGCCTTATGCAATCGGAATAGGCGCCTTCTGCTAGTACAACGGATCTCTAGGTCTTGACGTCCACTCACCGTGCCACCTTTTTCGGGCTGAGTATCAGAGACCTGGATATCCTGCGCCGCCTGCTCGCCGAGCGGAGTGTCTCGGGGGTCGCCGCCCAGCTGAACCAAAGCCAGCCTTCGATCAGTGCTACGCTGCGTCGCTTGCGCGACATTTTCCAGGACCCGCTTCTTGTGCGTTCGGGCCAGCGCATGGTGCTGACCGACAAGGCCATGACGCTTTCAGCCCAGGTGGAAAGTCTTCTGAGCAGCTTCGTGGAGCTCCTTGAATCTGACGAGGACTTTGACCCCTCCACCTCCGAGCGGACCATCCGCATCGCCGCCGCCACGTCATTCGAGTTCTTCCTCGTCCCCCTCCTCGTGGCGGAGCTGCACCGACAGGCACCGCGCTGCAAGCTGGAGCTCTTCGTGCCCACCCTGCACAGCGGCCTTGAAACGGAGCGGGAATCGGGCGGGCTGGACGCTGTGGTTGGCAACTGGCCAGTGCCGCCCCCGCACCTCAAGCACATGCCGCTCGCCACCTGCGAGCTCGCCTGCCTCGTATCGGCATCACACCCATTGCCAGCGGGCACTCGCCTGTCGCTCGATGACTATATGCGCCTCAGCCACATCTCGCCCTCGTCCCCACAGGATCTGTCCATCAGCCCCATTGATGGCATGCTGCAGCGCCTGACGCGTGAGCGACGCGTCATGGTGTCGGTCCCCGACTACTCCATCATTCCCCAACTACTGCCCGGTACCGACTATGCCTTCACCGTCGGGCGCCGCTATGCAGAACATGCCGCACAAACTGGCGCGCTCAAACTGCTAACGATGCCCGAGGAACTGAGCGTCATGCAGTTCTACCTGCTCTGGCATGAACGCTCCCATGCCAGCCGCTACCACCAGTGGCTGCGTCAAACCATTCGCCGGCTGGTGCGCGAGCATGACGTGCTGGCGGTGCCGCCCGCACTGGTCATACGTCACGGGTTATAGGTTCTATACGCGATCGATAGCTGTCCGCACCGGGGAGCGGTGCCTAGTGTTCCGCAACGTGCCTTTTGCGAGTGGGGCACGGGAACAGCATCAAAAGTCAACACAACAGGGAATACATGAAACGCATTGCTTGTTACGCGGCCGTGGCCGCTGTGGGCCTTTTCCCGTGCCTGCCCGCTAGCGCACAGGACTTTTCAGGCCATACCCTCACCGTCGGCACCTGGGGCGGCGACATCGAGCGCCTGCTGCGCGAACACGTGGCGGGCCCCCTTGAGGCCAAGACCGGGGCCAAGGTGGAGTTCCTTCTCGGCGGCAGCGGCGATCGCCTCTCCAAGATGGCGGCCGAACGCAACAACCCCACCATGGATGTGACATTCCAGAACATCTATGAAGCGCCCCTCGCCCTCAAGGATGGCCTTGTCGCTGCGCCCGACGCTGCCGCAGTGCCCAATGCCGCCGATGTCTGGCCGGGTATGAACGAGGGCTGCTACGCCATGAGCCTTGTTGGCCTCGGCATTGCCTACAGCAAGAGCCTCTTTCCCGAGCCACCCGAATGGGCCGACCTTTGGCAGCCCGAGTTTAAGGGCATGATGGCTTATGCTCCCTATCCTAGCTCGGAAGGTGACGGCATGCTTGCCGTAGCCGCGCGCGTCGCCGGCGCCGACGAACACAATCCCGATGCCGCCTTCGCCAAGCTGGCCGAACTGGGTGCCCCCAAGCTGACCTATAGCAGCCTTGACGAAGTGCTTTCGCTCATGGATTCCGGCGAAATCGCCGCTGCTCCGATGATCTCTGGCTACGTGATCTCCAACCTCGAAAACTATGAAGGCATCGGCTTCGTCTTCCCCCAGGACCCCGGCCCCGTTCTTGTCCGCGACATGGTCTGCCAGGTCGCCAACAGCCCCGAACCGGAACTGGCCCAGATGTTCATCGACCTCGCCCTGAGCGTTGAAACCCAGGCAGCCTACGCCAAGGAGCTCAATTTCGGCCCGACCAATTCCAAGGTCGAACTGAGCGAGAGCGAAGCGGCCAATGTCATCAACACGCCCGAGGAAGTCGCCAGCCTGCTCCAGATGGACTGGCCCTATGTAATCGCCCAGCGGTCCGCCTGGACGGACCGTTGGAACAAGGAGATCATGGGCCAGTAAGGCTCTCCCAGGCTCATTGAGAGGGCAGGACATCTTGAACCAGATCCCTGACATCAAGCCGCACACCACGGCCATGCTCGTTGGCCCGGCCGCGGCTCTGATGTTTGGCGTCTTCGTTCTGCCCTTTCTCTTTCTCCTGGTCCTGAGCTTCTGGAGCCAGGTTCCCGGGTCGCTGCAGTTTGACACGTACTTGACCGTTCTCAACTACGCCCGCATCTTTGGTGACAGCTATTACCTCGGCGGGTTGTGGACCACGCTGTGGCTCAGTGGCCTTGTGACCGTCATCTGCCTCCTCCTCGCCATGCCGCTGGCGCGCTGGATCGTGCTCCGCGCGGGTCCTGCCAAGGGGCTCCTGATCGGTCTGTCCATTCTGCCGCTGGTCTGCGGCGCCCTTTTGCCTACCCTTGGCCTCGTGAATCTTCTCAGCCCGCTGGGCTTCATCAATGGTGCGCTCAAATCCTTGGGCCTGATTCAGTCGAGCCTGCCGCTTCTGGGCAATATCACCGGGGTGGCGATCGGCCTGGTCCAGGCTTTTCTGCCACTGATGATCCTGCCCCTCATCACCACCATGGAGCGCCTCCCCCAGGAATACGAGAAGGCCGCCATGTCCCTGGGTGCGCGCCGCCTTGTTGTGTGGCAGCGCATCATCCTGCCGCTGCTCCTGCCGGGCATTGTCGCTGGCAGCCTGCTCGTATTTTGCGCCTCGCTAACCGCCTTCGTCACCCCGCAGGTTCTCGGCCAGGGCAAGGTCGTCACCTTCGCCTCCCTCGCCTATCAGCAGGCAGCCTTGGTGCTCGACTGGCCCTTCGCCTCGGCGCTGGCCATCGTAATGCTGATCTTTCTGGGGTTGGCGGGCATGCTCGGCGCGCTGGTCACCCGCAAATTTGGGAAAGCCTCATGAAGTCGCGCTTCAGTGATGCGATGACGCTTGCTGTGGTGTTGGCGATCCTGCTCTTCATCCTCGCCCCGATCTTGGTCCTGCTCTTTTCGGCCTTTGACGGCGGCAACATCTTCCGCTTTCCGCCGCGCACCTATTCGCTGCGCTGGTTTGAAGCGGCGTTCAATCATCCGGAATATCGCAGCAGCCTCTGGATCAGCACTCTGCTCGGTGTGATTGCCACCGTTATTGCCGTCAGCCTGGCGAGCCTCGCCGCCTTCGGCCTCGTGCGTGGCCGGCCGCGCTACCGCTTTGCCGTGGAAGTGCTGCTGCTCGCCCCGCTCACCCTGCCACTCGTTGTCTGGGCCATCGCGCTGTTGTCCATCTATGCCGAGCTTGGCATGAACGGCACGCTGACGGGGCTGATCCTGGCTCACGTCACCATCACCTTGCCTTTTGCCGCGCGGATCATGATCGCCACCCTCAACGAAATTGATCCAAGGCTCGAGGCGGCGGCGAAGAGCCTCGGCGCTACCCCGGTCCAGGTGCTGCGCCGCATTACCCTCCCGCTGGCGCTGCCAGGGCTCCTCTCCAGCAGCGCTATCGCCTTCCTCGTCTCGTTCAACGACGTCGTCGTCACCACCCTGATCGCCGGTGCCGGCTGGATCACCTTCCCTGTCCGCACCTTCTCGCGCCTGCGAACCGAAGGCATCGACCCTACGACCATCGCCATTGGCGCCATGATCGTCGCCTTTACCCTGCTGTTGATCCTCGTCGGACAACGTCTCTTTCAGCTTTCACGGCGCTTCTAATGACCGGCTTCCCCTATCTTCGTATTCGATCCCTCGGAAAGGCCTATCGTGGCGCCACCGCGCTCCATGATTTCGACCTCGATGTCGAACAGGGTGCGTTCGTCGCCCTTCTCGGGCCTAGCGGCTGCGGCAAGTCCACCTTGCTCCAGATCTTGTCCGGCCTCCTGGAACCGGATCGTGGCGAGATCCATCTCGCGGGTGCCGACATCACCCGCCTGCCACCCTGGCGGCGCAATATCGGCCTGGTCTTTCAGAACTACGCACTTTTCCCCCATCTCTCCATTCGCCAGAACGTCCGCTTCGGCCTCGATATGCTGGGGATCAAGGGCAAGGAGGCCGATGCACGGGTCGACGAAGCGCTCGAGATGGTGGGCCTCGACCCCGCGCTTGCCCGTCGCCCAAGCGAACTCTCGGGTGGTCAGCAGCAACGGGTCGCCATCGCTCGCGCCATCGCCATCCGCCCGCGGCTCCTGCTGCTGGACGAACCGCTCTCCAATCTGGATGCCGTTTTGCGTCAGAAGGTGCGGCTCGAATTGCGCCAGCTGCATGATCGCACCGGCATTACCACCATCATGGTCACCCATGACCAGGCCGAAGCCCTTGCCACCGCCGACAGGGTGGCAGTGATGGAGGCCGGACGTCTTCTCCAATACGAGGCCCCGCAAGGGCTCTACCGCAATCCCGCCACTGCGTTTATCGCCGGCTTCATTGGCAGTCCCGCGGCCAATCTGCTGCCACTTGTCGCCCGCGACACCGCCAGCTGGACCCTTCCCGGCGGAGAGCTCTGGCAGCCCGATGCCGCCCTCACCCCGGCCCGAAACGGCGTTGCGGCAGGCGCCGCTTGCTTGATGGCGCTTCGCCCCGAAACGCTGGCGCTCGGTTCCTTGGGTCCCGGCGGCTTGCCGGTCCGGATTGGCGCCATCGAATTCACCGGCGGCGACCAGTTGGTCCATGTCGAGGCCGGCCAAGCCCGGCTCACCCTGCGCCTGCCCGCAGGCACCCGCGTCGCCGGCCCGACCGCCTGGCTCTTTCCGCCAATCCAGAGCCCCTTGCTGTTCGATGCGAACACGGGGCGCCGCCTACCCACTCCCCACTAACGGAGATCGAGATGAACGACCGTGGTCGCTGGGCAGGACGAAATCCTGCCAAAGACGAATTGCGCAACGCCATTTGGGATCAGCTGGTCGCTGACGGCTGGGCCATCGGGCCGACCCGCAGCCACATCCCCAATTTCACCGGCGCTGATACCGCCGCCTGGCACATCACCCAATTGCCGGCCTGGAAGGCGGCGAGGACCGTCAAGGTCAACCCGGACTCCGCACAATATTCGATCCGCTTGCGCGCGCTTTACGAGGGCAAGACCCTTTTCTGCCCGGTGCCCGAGCTGGTGCAGAGCGCCCCCTATGTCCGCATCGATCCAAGCGTGCTGCAGTCCAAGGGCATCACCTTCGAGCTTGCGGCCACCCACCAGGGCTACATGCTCCACGGCGAGCGCATTGAGTTCACCAACATTCCCGAACTGGATTTCTGCGTCTTTGGCACCGTGGCAGCCACCCGAAGCGGCGCGCGCACAGGCAAGGGCGGCGGCTTTGCCGATCTGGAAGCGGGCCTCCTCAACGAACTCGGCCGCATCGGTCCCGACACGCCCCTCGTCACCACGGTTCATTCCACCCAGGTCGTTGACGACAGCGCCATCGTGATGATGGAGTTCGACTGCTGGATGGACTATGTCGCCACCGAAGCGGAACTGATCACCACAGGCAGCCGCAACCCGCGGCCCAAGGGCATCTCCTGGCCGCATGTCCAGCCCGACCAATTCGATTCCATGCCCTTCCTGCAGGAACTCCGCGCGAAATCCCTGCGGCCATAGGAGCCTGGTGGTTAAGGCCTCCAGGACTGCCGACGCTCAGGCGAGAGCACCATCTCGCACTCGCGAACTGTGTCCCCCGGTGCCGGACCCACATCCAGCACCGGGTACATTTCCCCTTACCCCGCCAAGGCCACTGCGTCGGCTCCAGCCGGAATGCGCATGGGGGCGGCGGGGTCGGTGGCGGCTTGCCACACGGCCTCGGCAACATCGGCGGACTGGGTCCTGGGCGCATCCTCCGAGCGCATGGGCGCGAGCTCGAGCGCCAATGACTCCGTGAAGGCATTCACCGCCGCCTTGCTCGCCGTATACACCGACAGCAGCGGCAGCGGCTTCATTGTCACGCTCGAGGTCACGTTGACGATGCGCCCGGCCCCCTGTGCGCGGAACTGCGGCAGCACCGCCGTAATCATCCGCATCGTGCCAATTGTGTTCGTTTCGAACACCGAGCCGATGACGTCCATCGGCGTGCCCTCGAGCGCATTGAGCCAGCCAATGCCGGCATTGTTGACCAGAACATCGATCGGCCCGGCCGCATCAATTGCCGCCTTTACGCTCGCGTCATCGGTGACATCGAGCGCCAGGATGGTCAGTCGGTCGGACACGGGGAACAGCCCGGGCCGGGGCGAGCGCATGGTCGCGACCACCCGCCAGCCCCGCTCGAGAAATAATTTGGCCGTTTCGAGCCCGAAGCCCGATGAGCAGCCGGTGATCAGCACAGTTGGCATGGTGCAATCCTCTTTCAATGGTCCGATGCCCCTATGTGGACCACAAGCCCGGGACGCGCTATCATGTGAAATCCTGATTGCATGTGCGAGCGTCCTGATGATCGATCCTTTGGCCGAGATCGTGGCTCTCCTCCAGCCCAGCCTGCCCTTTTCCAAGACCGCCAGCGGCTCGGGCCATTGGCGGGTGGATGGCGCGGGCGATGGCAGCCCGTTCTTTGCGGTGATCCTTGAGGGTTCGGCCCGGCTGGCGCTGGCGGGAGCCGATGAGCTCACCCTGGCCGCCGATGATTTTGTGCTCATCCCCGCTGCCGCCCGCTTCACCATGGCCAGCACCGAACCGACGCCTGCCGACGCCGGCGCCGATCCGCTGCGGGTCACCAGGCTCGACGGGGAAACCCGCCATGGCGATCCCACCGGGGCGCCCAATATGCGGGTGCTGATCGGCCGTCTGGCCTTTGGCTCGCCCGATCCGAGCCTCGTTGCGGCCCTGCTGCCGCAGCGGCTGCTGGTGCGCGGCCAATCGAGGCTGACGGCGCTGGTGCAGATGATCCGCAGCGAAGCGCAGGCGCAGCGGCCGGCCAAGGCCATGGTGCTCGAGCGCCTGCTGCAATTGCTGCTGATCGAGGCGCTGCGCTCCGATAGCGCGGGCATGGAAGCGCCGGGGCTGCTCCGGGGCCTTGCCGATCGCCATCTGGGGCCCGCGATCCGGCGCCTGCACGAAGCACCCGCCCGCGCCTGGACGGTGGAGGAACTGGCCGCGACGGCCATGCTGTCGCGCTCCGTGTTCTTTGCCCGTTTCCAGCA